>CAZPEJ010000513.1:0-4109 GCA_964585465.1 uncultured Ardenticatenaceae bacterium | reverse complement strand
CTCGCGGGGGTCGAGGCGGACGAGCGCGTCCTGTTCGGTCTGGAGCGTCGCCACCCGTCGCTTCAACCCCATTTTGTGGATAACGGCCGTTTCCCTTCTGGTTTTGTTGTTGCTGGTGGGGTATTGGAGTATCCAGACCGCCAACAACCTGCCTACCCCTTCCCCCACCCCGTTCCAGGACATCCCGGTCGCTGGGGATGCCCGATGGTCACAAACCCAACCCCTGCCCCAGCCCAGAGCCGCCATGGCAGTGGCAACGGTAGGGTTAAATGTGTACTTCATTGGGGGCGAGACGGAAATGGGGGTTTCCGGGGATGTGTGGGTTTACACACCTTCCCAAAAGACATGGCAACCGTTAGCAGAAAAACCAACGGCCGTTGCTGATGCCACCGCTACCGTGTTGTTTGGTGAAATCTATGTGGTTGGGGGGCGATTAACCAGTGGCGAACCCACCGAACTGGTTGAAGTGTACAGCCCGGCCAATAACGCCTGGCGGCAGGTGCAGTCACTCCCACAACCCATTTCTGGCGGCCTGACCCTGACCGATGGCAGTTTTCTGTTTTTCTTTGGCGGCTGGAACGGCGAAACCTACCTTGATACAGCCTATGTGTATGACCTGAGTGGAAATAGCTGGCGGCCGTTACCCACTATGTCCCAACCCAGGGCCTTTACAACCGGCGGCCTCCTGACAGGTTCTTTTTTTGTGGTGGGGGGGTACGACGGGGTGAACGAGCTAACCCATTGTGAAACCTTCGACCCAACGGCCGAAACATGGCAAACCTGCCCGCCCACGTCTGTGCCACACGCCGGGGCAGGGTCGGTGGTTTTGCTCAACAGGTTGTATGTCATTGGTGGTGGCTGGCAAGGGCAAAACGAAATCAACTACAGTGAATCCTACGACCCCAACAGTGAGACGTGGCAAATTGTGAATACGCCAATGCTGGCAACCATTCCCAATTGGACGCATATGGGGGTAGCCCAGATTGAAACCCAAATTTTTGCTACAGGTGGACGGCGGGATGGAGAATTAACGGCCGATAACTTCGTCTTTACCGCCCTCTACCAAACCTACCTTCCCACCTTTGGCAACGACAACTAATATCGGGGTTGACTCACCCATTCCCCCAATCCCATGCTTCACGCTTTTACACCGCCGTCGAAATCCCCCTCAGCGCAATGCCAAAGAGAAACAGGGTGGCAAACGCCAAAACCCACTGAGCCTGGTTGGAATCATCCCCACGCAACTGGGTGAAATAAACAAATGGCAAAAAAACCAGAGCAAATGCCCCATACAAGATGTGAATAGCTGGGCGTTGTAACCCCACCGACAAACCATTGAGCCACAAAATGGTACCTAAAACAGCTTGAATCACAAACAAAATCTGCCCAATAGCAGCGGCCCCCAGGTAACTGCCATCTACACCCTCGCCGCGAATCGCCCGCCACAACCCCCACAACCCCAAAACAAGAAAAAACAGCCAGATAGTATTGGAAAATGTGCCATGAATGTTAATAATCGTGTCCATGCACCGGACTATAACCACCCCCTGGTAAGCCGTCAACCCATTCCTATATTGCCACATCCCTCTCTCTGCCGTAAAATTCGCCGCAAATCACCACCTTAAAGGAGATAGTCGTGGTCAAAGAAGTAGATAAACACGCCGAACACAAAGCTGCGTTGGAAAAAATCAAAAAAGGGGGCATTGCCACCAAAGTGCGTATTCTGGTGGCGCGTGAGGCTTGCCCCGCTTGTCGGTCTGTGGAAGGGGCCTATGAGTTTGCCGATGTGCCAGAGTTGCCAGTTGAAGGGTGTTCCAGCCCAGATGGCTGCACCTGTTACTATGCCCCCGTGTTAGACCGCTTTGGCCCGTAGTTTTAGTACACAGTGAACAGTAAACAGTGAGGGCTGTTCCCTGTGTACTGTTCACTGCCCACTGTTCACTTCCTCCCATGCGTTACTCTTTCCTGTTTTTCTTGTTACTCTTATTGGTGGCTTGTGGCGGAACGGCCGAATCTGCCCCCGCCGAACCCACCCTTTCCCCGCAACAAACACAAGGTAAACTTGTTTTTTCGCAAAACTGCGGCAGCTGTCACAGCACCGATGCCAATACCATCATTGTCGGGCCGTCGTTAGATGGCATTGCCAGCCGCGCCCCCCAACGTGTGACAAACCAGGATGCCCAAACCTATCTGCTCACCTCCATTTTGCGCCCAAGTGATCATCTGGTGGAAGGGTTTGATAATGTTATGCCAGAAAATTTCGGCAAAAAGCTGACGGGTGAAGAGTTGGATGCGGTTGTTGCCTATTTGCTGACGCTACAATGATCGTGCAGCCAAATACCAACCCGTCAGGTCGTGCGATTCACAACTTGTCGGGCCAAATAACCTATAAGAGATTGGAGATTGGAGATTGAACTAATCTCTAATCTCCAATCTCAGTTATGTAAGTTGTATGATTTTTGTATGGAAGTACCAACTTTGCCAGTTGAATTAACCCAAACCGTTTTGACCCATTTAGGGCTAACGGCCGTTTCTCCTTCCCTCTCCTTTCTCGACCAACTGATGGCTGCCTGGTGCCGCACCGTTCCCTGGGAAACGGCTTTTCGGATTGCCAAACGGGCCAGAACGCCAGAAACGGCCGATTGTCCGCGCTGGCCCGGTGAGTTTTGGCACGACAACTTGCATAAGGGGGGTGGCGGCACCTGCTTCGAGAGCAATTACACCTTTTTTAGTCTGCTGCGAACATTGGGGTTTGAAGGATATTTAACCATCAACAATATGGGCGAGTCGGTGGGGTGCCATACGGCCGTTGTGGTGTTTCTCAACGGGCAAAAGTGGCTGGCCGATGTAGGCATTCCGCTCTATGCCCCATTACCTGTCAGCCCGCACGGCATCATGCACCGCGCCAGCCAGTTTTTACAATACACCGTCCGCCCCGACGGTGAAAACCGTTACCAGATTGAACGCCAACCACACCCTTTTCCCAACATCTTTACCTTGATAGACCAGCCTGTGAGTGACACCGCGTATCGAGCAGCCACAACGGCCGATTATGGCGAAAACGGCCTTTTTCTGGATAAAATTGTGGTCAATAAAGTGGTGGTGGGGCAACCCTGGCGGTTTAATTCGGCCGAATTGCCCTGGCGGTTGAACCGTTTTGAGTGGGGCAAACGGTTTGATAAAGAGATGGAAGGTGGGGTAGAAACGGCCGTTTCCCATCACTTTGGGCTAGATAGAGAAACCATTCAAATCGCTTTTAAGCACCTGGCAAACAAAGCAGAAAAAAAGGGGCAGGGGGATAGCTTATGAGTACATGGAAACAGTTTTTTCTGGGATTTGCCGTAGTTGGCGGCTTTCTAGCCCTGTTAGCCATTCTGATTGTTTTGCAAGCTGTTCTCGATATGACAGGCGTGATTTCTTATCGGGCTTCACTCATTCCATTTACCATACTGCATTTGCTTTCAACAATAGGTTTTTTCGTTGTCACCTGGCGGCTCATGGCTCCGCCGGTTTATCGGCAAGCCCAAACCGAGGGACAACCCGCCACAGCCCAGGTGCTGGCTGTGCAGAAAACAGGGTGGCGATCCAAAAGGAGTAGCGGCAATTTGTGGAATATCATTGCTGGACGGCCGCTTTCTGCCCGCAAATGGGAATACAAGCTCCAAATTCGGGTGATGCCACCTCATACCACCCCCTACGAAACCACCTTATTCATCTTCGTAGAATCAGCCAAAGTCCCTGTTGTAGGAACAACAGTAGCGGTAAAAATTCACCCCCGCCGCCCGGACATTGTTGTTTTGTCAACTTCTGAGTAGCTGTAAGCAGCAGGGGAATCTCTCACGGTTTGGTAGGGGCCAGGAAATTGAGCAGGGTGAAAAAGAAAACCGCCAAACTGACCACAAACAAAAACGGCCGATATTTCCCCTCACTGTTCACTGCCCACTGTTCACTGTTTACTTCCCACTGTTCACTGTTCACTGCCCACTGTTCACTGTTCACTGCCCCCTTCCCCATCTCCGCCACCGCCCCATACACCGGCAACGGTGTAAAATCCGGCTCCATCAACCGAAAATAGTACCAGGATTGGTCTTTCTCATAATCGGCCGGGC
>CAZPEJ010000512.1:0-4110 GCA_964585465.1 uncultured Ardenticatenaceae bacterium | reverse complement strand
CTGCCCTTATTTTCGAAATCCTGGAAAATTACGATGTTGACAACCCTATCAACGTCCATCTTGTTCATGAGGTGTTGTTTTTCGGGCTGGTATATCCTCTTTTGACCGTCTTGCTCATCAATCGGCTGCTCGCGTTGCAAGCAGAGCGCAACAGCTTCGCCCGCCAGTTAGAACGCTCGCGCCAGTTTAAGCAGGAAGTGATGCAGGCCAAAGATTTAGATGAGGTCGAAAAGATTATCATCTCCTTCCCGGAGAAAATAGCGCCTGTGGCTGGTGTTGTTCTCTATAAGGTTGGGTCAGAGCGGGGTGAACTTAAACTGGCCGCCGAGCGATGGGTAATTCCAGCAAAACGGCCGTCCAATCTCAGCGTAATGATTCCCGACGATTTCTGCGGGATTGCTTTTCATCTACCCGATCTCGGCCTCCATTCTTTTGCCATGCCCAACGCTGCACCCGAAGACCAACTGCACGGCTACTGTTTGCCTCTGTTTCACAGTGATAATGGTCCCAGCCAGCTGCATCTTTATTTGCCGCAGCTGAAGTACCTCACGGCCGATCAGATCGGCATCTTAAACCAGACAGCGCTGGCCATGACCCTGGCCCTGGGCACTGGTTCACACCAGGATGTAAAACAGCTGCAAGATGTCGCGGCCCTGCATGAACGTGAGCGCATTGCCCGATATTTGCACGATTCATTGGCCCAAACGCTCTCTTTTTTGCAGAGCCGGCTGACCAATCTAACCTCTGAAGATATGTTGCTGGACATTTCTTATTTACAACGAGAACTAAAACAAATGCGCAATGCCTCCAACGAAGCCTACAATCAGGTAAAGGAAACCATTCTGGCCATGCGTGTTGAGGGTGATATTGAACTGTCTGAAAGTTTAATAACGCAGGCGAAAACGATGTTAAAAGAAGCCGACGTGGGCTTTCGCTATTTTCTGGAAGGGCAGCCCAAAGCTGTGTCCCCGATGGTTCATCGCAAAATCAAATTTATTTTTCGGGAAGCCCTTCACAATATTCACCGACACGCCAAAGCAACGGCCGTTGACCTGGTCATCACCTGGACCGAGAATTCGTTTAACGTTTACCTGAAGGACAACGGTGTTGGTTTCGACATCCACAACGGCCACACCAAAGGCCATTTTGGCCTGGTCATTATGGCGCAGCGTGCCGAAGAAATTCAGGCAGATTTGTCAATTACTTCTGCCCCTGGACAGGGAACGCATGTTTATTTGCGCTATCCTTTGCCTGACCAGCACCTTCAAAATGGCGCACAAACCAGTCAAGACTCCTTGAGTGATGGCTTGCCTTTAGAGCCATTAAGGAGCCGCGCAGAATTAAGTTTGCGATTGTAGGGCGGTACGGCTACTTTAAGCCCATTCGCCAATTCCGCTAACTTATTTGCCAATGAGCACTAATCTTAATTTGTCTCGTAAGTGATATGGTATAAGGTAATGACGACCTTGCTATCTATCGGTTATTACTACACCCCCAGTTCTAGATGTTTCCGGTAGAAACCCGTTGGTTCAATTTGCCAGAACAGTTGCTAGCGTAGTAAAAATCTTGCCCTGTAGTGTCACTTATGAAAATCCTAGTCGTCGATGATCACATCTTGTTTCAGGAAGGGTTGATAGGTCTTCTTAGCCACCAACCAGACTTTACGATTGTTGGTGGTGCATCTTCGGTAAAAGAGGCGGTCCAAAAAGCGCGGCTCTATTCACCCGACCTCATTTTGATGGATTTTACGCTCCCAGACGGTACGGGTCTTGACGCCACGCAGGCTATTCTGGCGGAACGGCCGTCTACCCAAATTGTTTTCCTTACCATCCATGAAGAGGATGATCGGCTCTTTGAAGCTATTCGTTTTGGGGCCCGCGGGTATTTATTAAAAGAGATTCCCGCTAACCAGCTTGTTGCTTATCTTCGTGGCGTAAAAAACGGCGAACCGGCCATCTCCCCCCGATTAACAGCCACTATCTTAAAAGAGTTTGCCAAAATACAACCCCGTCAGGATATTCCCTCAGAAGTTATAGGCCAGCTGACCAGCCGCCAGCTGGAAGTTTTGCGCGAATTGCGCAGTGGTGCCAGCAACCAGCAAATAGCCAATCGGCTGGTGCTCAGCGAACAAACCGTCAAAAACCACGTCAGCCGGATTCTCCACTGTCTGAACCTCAAGAACCGCTACGAAGCCGCCGAATTTGCCCGGCGTTACGATTTCTAGCATTGCGCCCCAGAAGTTCGCATCAGGTTATTGCCCGGTGCAAAACGTATACGGTCCGGCGCAGTTGTCACAATAGCCCTGTACCGGTTTCCGCCGGACTGTACTAGCCAGACTCACCTGTCTGTCCCCCGCATCTGCCAACTTTGGCTGAACAAGGGCCCCTGCAATGGTGCCAATCCCCTGAAAACCCACTAAAAATCAAAACGGGCAACCCAAAGTACCCAAAAAGTACTGGTTTTGCTCACCAACGTGGTACTTCAGCCAGTACATAGCTGGTTCCTCCAGGTGTATCCGCCCCTTCCTAAATTTTCTAGACTGTTATAAGCCGAGAATAGCCTTCCTGAGGGGGTGGCTACGGCCGTTTAGCAAAACTGATTCCCTAAGGAAACAGGCTGGAATGTTGTCCTTGCTCACAGCAAATTTATTAACAACCGTGCTTAACAAAATGCGAATCTTACTCATTACCAAGAATTCACTGTTGGGCGATGTGTTAGAAAATTTGCTTTCTCACCAAAAAATCTTGCGCATACAACAGCCAGCGCGAATCAACTATGAAAAGTTATTTCAAAGTGTCGTAGCTCACGAACCCGAAATTATCATCCTTGAAGAAGGCTTGATGACCGGCAAAACAGGCCATTTTATCAGCAGAGTCCTCAAGCTTGGCTGTAAACGCACGATATGGGTCAGTCCTAACGAAAATCAGGTCCATGTTTTTGACAATTTTCCGGTTTTGCTCAATCAGTCGACGGACCTGACAAGCCTTATCAAAGGGTTTTCAGATCAGAGAAATAACGTTGTGTGATGTCGTTTAAGTAATTGTTGTTCTTGCGAAAGTTTGGTCAAAGCAGCTTACATATGGAGGGAAAGTAGATGACACGCTTAACCCACAGACAGGTTCGATTTTTTGCCGTTCTTTTATTTGTCTTTGCCTTGCTATACATCAGCCAGCCTTCGGCGGCTACCGCAGCCACCTTTGCCGTAAATAGTGTGGCTGATGAAGTAGATTCCAGCCCTGGTGATGGAGTATGCCAGACCGGCAGTGGCAGCTGCACGCTGCGAGCGGCCGTTCAAGAGGCCAATGCCGCCGCTGGTTCAGACACGATTCAACTGGCAGCGGGCAGCTATAACATCACCATCCCTCCAACCAGCGGCGATGATTCCGCCAGCGGCGACCTGGACATCACCGGCCCACTCACCATTGTGGGGGCCGATGTAGCCACAACTCTTGTGAGCGCCAGCGGGCTGGACCGTATTCTGGAAATTTACGACAGTGCCGGTAACGTCACGCTGGCGAACGTGACGCTGCAAAATGGCCTGGGCGCGGAAGATGGCGGTGGTATTTATCACGGGTCGCCAGGTACCTTGCTGCTGGATCATGTGGTGGTAACAAACAACAACACGGTGATGGAAGGGGGTGGTATTTATGTATTAAACGGCCGTCTTACCCTCACCAACAGCACCCTCAGCAGCAACAGTGCCCGCAGTGGTGGTGGTCTTTACAATGCGGGCGAACTCAGCCCGCTGGGCATTGCTAACCGCATTGATGTCACGAATACCACCTTTAGCGGCAACAGCGCGGACAGTGGCGGTGGCATCTACAACACGCACGAGGGCACGCTCAACCTGACGGCCGTCACCTTCCACGGTAATAGTGCCGGGGATTATGGCGGCGGTGTCGCCAATACAGGCCGCACCGCGCTGACCATCCTGAACAGCACATTTAACGAAAACCAGGCGGCTGGTAACGGGGGTGGTGTGTATTTTGCCTCGGAACGGCCGTTGCTCATCACCAACTCTACCTTCACCGAAAACCTTGCCGGGGACCCCGTTTTGGGCGATGGCGGTGAAGGCGGCGGCCTCTACACCGACGGCAGCGGCACCGTTAC
>CAZPEJ010000511.1:0-4137 GCA_964585465.1 uncultured Ardenticatenaceae bacterium | reverse complement strand
CAAAAACCCACTCATACATGGCCTGAGCAATACGGCCGATTACCAATACACCCGCCGCGTCTACACTCCACAACTCCGGGGCCGGGTCGCCTTCCGTCATGACAGTGAGGCTAAACCCTTTGAGGGTATCTCCGTGACCTCGCCAGACAACGGCCGTTTGCCCACGCACCCCGGCCAGTGAACCCGTTTTGCCCGCCAGACGTAACTTTTGTTCCTCTGGCTCCTCCGAACCATAGTAAGAAAAGGGCAAATAACGGCCGATTCGCTCCGCACCCACCTTGTCCATCATGCGTAACATCTCGTCACACGCAGCCGGAGAAACCACCTGACGGCGGAAAACGGCCGTCATCAGCCGATTCAACCCCTCAGGGGTAGCCGTTCCCAATTGCCGTTTATCTTTAGCCAGTTCCCCAAAATCAATTTTGCGATGCAGTTCTACGGCCGTAAACCCATGCTCCGTGAGCCATTTTTGGATATGTTGCAGCCCCACATGGTCAATCAACACATTGGTTGCCAGATTATCACTGATATTCATCATCAAAAACGCCCAATCCCGCACAGGCATCACCAGCCCAGGAGTGAGAAACTGCAACAGCCCACTCCCCCCAATTTTATCCCCACGCCGCAACATTAAAGGCTCATCCAACGAGGTTTGCCCGGCTTCACACTGCGCCATCAAGGTGGTGAGAACAGCCAGTTTAATCATGCTGGCTGTCGGAAAAACCTCGTCTGCCCGAAACAAAACAGACTCATCTGTCTGCAAGTTGAGCGCGGCCACCCCAACTCGAAAAGGGTATTCGGCACAAATTTCTGCAAACTTTTCGGTTAATGGGTTCATAGCTGACGTGAAATGTGAAACATGAAGCCCATCATGTTTCACGGTTCATATTAACGAATGGCGTACAAAATGCCATCGTCACTGCCCACATAAACCACTCCGTTGCTGACAATGGGTGAAGACACCCCACCACCGGTGCGGAATTGCCACCGTTGTTTACCAGAATTTGCATCTATGGCGTAGAGATGGTTGTCCCAACTGCCAAAGTAGAGGGTATCGTCTACGATGACGGGGGAGGTAGAGACCATGTTTTGGGTGCCAAACTGCCACTTCACTTCACCCGATTGGGTGCGAAGGGCATAGACAAACCCATCGCTACAGGGCAGGTACAGGGTGTCGTTCTGGATGGCGGGTGAACCGAAACATTCGGCCGGGGCGTTGTATTGCCACTTTAGTTGGGGGCCGTCGGTGGTGATGGCGTAAACGATGGATTTAACATTGGCATCCGACACCACCGCATACAACACCCCATCTGCCAGCACAGGCCCGGTGGTAAAGGAGCCATCCATGAGAAATTCCCACAACTTTTGCCCGTTCACGGCATCCAGGGCATACATAAACCCACTAGAACTGCCGATGTATAAACGGCCGTTCTCAATCGCCGCTTCATAAATAATCGGTTTGGCCGTGCCGAACTGCCACCTTAACTCACCATTTTCACTATCCAGGGCATAAAAATTCCCATCTTCGCTGCCAATATACACCAGCCCATTGGCAACAGTGGGAGAAGCCAGGATTTGGGCCTCGGTTCTAAACTGCCACAGCTCTTCCCCTGTTTCACTATCCAGAGCGTATACCACCCCATCCATCCCCCCCACAAACAACTTACCATCTACCACGGCTGGAGAGGAAATGACATCGCCGCCAATCTGGTAACGCCACTTTTGACGGCCGGTGGCAAAGTTGACCGCATAAACAAACCCGTCGTAACTGCCAAAGTACACCGTGTCGCCAACAATCGCTGGAGCGGTAAAAACCCAATCCCCAGCCTGAAACTTCCACAATGTGCCATTGGGTTCATCCACTCCTTCGGTGTCATACACCCCGGTGCGCTGCAAATTTCCCCGATACATGGCTTCAGTGGCGGCTGAAGGAATAGGGGTAAATGGCTCTTCCTGGCAGGCAGCTAACAAAACCAGGAAGAGTATGGCGTATGGTATATGGCGTATGGCGTATAAACGTTGCCTTACGTCATACGCCATACGCCATAGTTGTATTTTTAGACAACTCATCTTTTTCAACTCGTTTCTTCCCCTTACGCTTTGGCAAATTGGCGCAAAACGGTGTGCAGGATGCCCCCGTTGCGGTAGTAATCTACTTCTACTGGGGTATCAATGCGGCAAGTGGTGGTGAAGGTGATTTTACGGCCGTCTGCCTTTTCTGCTTGCACGGTAATATCTTGCAACGGTTTCACCTGGTTGGTCAGGTCAACAGTGGTGTAGGTTTCTGAGCCATCCAACCCTAACGTAGCGGGTGTTTCCCCTGGTTTGAACTCCAACGGCAAAACGCCCATCCCCACCAGATTGCTGCGGTGAATCCGTTCGTAACTTTCCGCAATCACCATTTTGACACCCAACAAGTACACCCCTTTGGCTGCCCAGTCGCGGGAACTGCCCATGCCGTAATCTTTACCAGCCAACACCAATAAGGGTGTCTGACTGTCTTTATATTTCAAAGAAGCCTCATAAATGGTGGTAACTTCACCGGTTGGTAAATAGGTGGTCAGGCCACCTTCGGTGCCGGGGGCCATCTGGTTACGCAGGCGGACATTGGCAAATGTGCCGCGTGTCATAACCCGGTCGTTGCCGCGCCGCGAGCCGTAGGAGTTGAAGTAGGGTGGTTCGACATCATGCTCTAATAGATATTGCCCGGCCGGGCTATTGCGCGAGATGGAACCTGCTGGGGAAATGTGGTCGGTGGTGACAGAATCCCCGACTTTGACCAGCACACGAGCATGGTGGATATTGGTAATGGGGGTTACTTCTGATGTGAGTTGGGTAAAGAAGGGTGGCTCCTGAATGTAAGTGGAATCGGGGTTCCACTCATACAGTTCACCGCCGCGCACTGGAATTTTGTTCCACTCTTCGTTGCCATCATACACATTGGCATACTGTTCGCGGAACATATCGGCCGTTACCGTTTTTGCCACTGTTTCGGCCACTTCCTGGTTAGTGGGCCATATCTCTTTCAGATATACCGGCTGCCCACTCTGGTTTATGCCAACAGGCTCTTGCATCAGGTCAATGTCGGTTCTGCCAGCCAGGGCATAGGCCACCACCAGCGGCGGCGAGGCCAGATAGTTGGTTTTGGTCAGGGGGTGTACCCGCCCTTCAAAGTTGCGGTTGCCACTAAGCACCGAAGAAACCACCAAATCCCCTTCCTGGATAGCCTGGCTTACCTCGTCGGGCAAGGGGCCAGAGTTGCCAATGCAGGTGGTGCAACCAAAACCCACAATGTGAAAACCTAATTTTTCCAGATAGGGCAAAACCCCAGCTTTTTTCAGGTAATCTTCGACGACGCGGGAACCGGGGGCCAGGCTGGTTTTAACGTAGGGTGGGGTGGTGAGGCCAGCTTCGACCGCTTTTTTCGCCAGCAGCCCGGCCCCCAGCATGACGTAAGGGTTAGAGGTGTTGGTGCAGGAGGTGATGGCGGCAATGACAACGGCTCCGTGCCCGATTTCGCTGGTGTGTTGGTTGGAGACAACGGCCGTTTTGCCCAACTCTTCTGCTTTTAACCCAATTCCCTGCGGCCCGGCCGGGGCCAACAATGTCTCCTGGTAACGGGTTTTCATATCCTTCACCAAAATCCGGTCTTGCGGCCGTTTTGGCCCCGCCAGACTGGGCAACACGGTGTTCAAGTCCAGTTCCACCACATCCGTAAACTCAGGGTCAGGCATTCCATCCTGACGGAACAACCCCTGTGTTTTGGTGTATTTTTCTACCAGGTCTACCAGTTCATCCGGTCGTCCTGTTTGTCGCATATAGTTCAGCGTTTCATCATCCACCGGGAAAAAACCAACCGTCGCCCCATACTCTGGACACATATTGGCAATGGTAGCCCGGTCGGCTAATGTCATACTGTTCAGGCCGGGGCCAAAAAATTCCACAAATTTGCCCACCACCTTCTTCTGCCGCAACATTTGGGTCACTACCAGCACCAGGTCGGTGGCGGTAGAGCCTTCGGGTAATTTGCCCGTTAATTTCATGCCAATTACTTCTGGGGTGAGCATGTAAATGGGTTGCCCCAACATGACCGCTTCGGCCTCAATCCCACCCACGCCCCAGGCCACCACACCCAGG
>CAZPEJ010000510.1:0-4141 GCA_964585465.1 uncultured Ardenticatenaceae bacterium | reverse complement strand
TCCCAACCGCCTCGCCCTATTGAACCCCAGGCGAAAGCGGTAAAATGAGAATTGCTGCCAGTTTATGCCCTCATTTGCCCCCTGTCCAGTCTGCGTGTTAGAATGCCTTGTATGTCCCAAGTAGTTTTTATGGGTACGCCGGAGTTTGCCGTACCTGCGTTGAAACAGTTGCTTCTGACACAGACGGTGGTGGGGGTGGTGACGCAGCCTGACCGCCCGGCCGGACGTGGGCAGCAACTTCGGCCGTCTGCGGTGAAGGTGGTGGCGCAGGCAGCAGGGGTTCCGGTTTATCAGCCAGAGTCGTTGCGAAGAGAGGAAACGGCCGTTCCTATCCGCGAATGGCAACCCGATGTGATTGTGGTGGCTGCGTTTGGGCAGATTTTGCGCCCTCACTTGCTTAATTTGCCACCACACGGCTGTTTGAATATCCATGCGTCGCTGCTGCCACGCTGGCGCGGGGCCTCCCCCATTCACCACGCCATTTTGCACGGCGACCACCAAAGTGGCATTAGCTTGATGCAAATGGATGTGGGGCTGGATACGGGGCCGGTTTTTGTGCAGGAAGCCTTACCCATTGCTGCAAACGAAACGGCCGTTTCCCTGCACGACCGGCTGGCAGAATTGGGGGGGCGCATGATTGGTAACTATCTGAACGACATCTTACAAGGTCGGCTTGTGGCGACACCCCAGGATAATGCCCTTTCCACCTACGCCCCTCTGATTCAAAAGGAGGAAGGCCACCTGGATTGGACACAGTCGGCTCTGGCTCTGGAACGGCGGATTCGTGCCATGACCCCCTGGCCGGGGGCCTACACATTTTGGCGCGGGTTACTGTTCAAAATCAGCCAGGCCGCAGTGGCCGGGGGGCGAGTGCCAGCGGGGAAACCTGGAATGGTGGTACAGATGGGAGAAACGGCCGTTGTGTTGTGTGGGGAAGGGGGGCTGGTTTTACAACAAGTACAACTGGCGGGGAAAAAAGCTGTCTCCGCCAGTGATTTTTTACGTGGTCAGCCAGAATTGGTGGGAAGCCAGCTAGGAATCATTACCGGCTCTTTGGGAACTCAGGGGGTTGACAACCAATGAAACGTAAAACCCCACAAAATCCGAAAGACTCTCATTACCTAGTCATCAGTAGGGAATTACCAGAGGAAACGTATCTTCAAAAATCTGATGAGAACTTACGAAAACCTGGATTAGGAGAAGCATGAAAATACTTGTGTATGGTGCAGGGGCGGTTGGGGGGTATCTGGGGGCACGATTAGCCCACAGCGGCAACGACGTAACCTTGATTGCCCGGCCGGTGGTGGCGGATGTGGTCAATGTGGATGGTCTGGCTGTGACCGAAGATGGGCGCACCTTAAAAACCCGACCCAAAGTGATGACATCGGTAGCTCAGGCTTTTGCTGAGGCGGGGGTGGGGTATGATGCTATTTTGTTGACCATGAAATCCTATGATTTGCTGTCGGCGTTGGATCCGTTGGTGGCGTTTTGCCCGCAACCCAAGCTGGTTTTTAGTGTGCAAAATGGTATTGAGGTGGAACGGCCGTTAATTGAACAATTTGGGGCCGAGCGGGTAATCGCGGCCTCCCTCACCACACCCGTTAGCAAAGAGAGTACCAACAGCCTGCTGGTGGAAAAACAAGGGCGTGGGTTGGGTCTGGCCCCCACCCAGGCCAAACAAGACATCCGCCCCTGGGTGAAGTTGTTTCAAACGGCAGGTATCACCACTGAAGGGGTAGCCGATTACCAGGCCATGCGCTGGTCAAAAGCCTTGCTCAACATCATTGGCAACGCTTCGTCCGCCATTTTGAACCGTACTCCAGGGGTTTTGTACAAAAACGATACTATTTTTGATTTAGAAATTCGGATGTTGCGGGAAACGCTGGCTGTGATGAAAAAGTTACGCCTGGATACGGTAGATTTGCCTGGTTCTCCCACTGGTCGCCTGGTGACAGGGTTGCGTTATATGCCCCACTTTTTGCTGCAATCCGTTTTGGCGGGTATTGTGGCAGAGGGGCGCGGCAGCAAAATGCCTTCGTTTCACATTGATTTAACGGCCGATAAAGGGAAAACCGAGGTCAGCTTTCACAACGGGGCTATTGCTCGCATCGGCCAGGAACGGGGAGTGGCGACTCCAGTCAACGCGGCCCTCAGCGATGTGTTAGAAAAACTCACCCGCCGCGAATTAAACTGGCGCGAATTTGACGGCCGTCCCGCCCGGCTGGTGGCGGAAGTGAAAAAGTACGAATAAGTATGGATGATTATGCTTTACGCCAGGAAATGGTACAAGTCGGCCGTTTGATGTATGAAAAGGGGTTCATTGCGGCCAGCGACGGCAATATCTCGGCTCGCCTGGGGCCGGGGCGTATTCTCATCACGCCATCGGGTTTACATAAAGGATTTTTGCACCCGGAACAAATTTTATTGGTGGATGAAAACGGCCGTCGGGTGGGGCCAACCACCGGAGCCAACCGCCAGTTAAAACCCACCAGCGAACTCCCCATGCACCTGGAAACCTATCGGCAACGGCCGGACATTGCTGCGGTTGTTCACGCCCACCCCCCCATCACCATTGCTCTTTCCATTGCGGGTATTCCGATGGCAGATTGCCTGTTGCCCGAAGTGATTGTTTTTTTGGGGTTGATCCCTACCACACAATACGCTACCCCCTCCAGTGAAGAAAATGTGCGGGCGATTCGGCAATTTATCCGCCACCATGATGCCCTGGTATTACAGCGGCATGGGTCGTTGACGGTGGGTGATTCGCCTATGCAAGGGTTTATGCGCCTGGAAACGCTGGAACAAAATGCCCGCATTGTTTTTATGTTGGCGCAGTTGGGGGTTCATAATCCGTTACCTACGGCGGAGGTGAAAAAGTTGTTGCACCAACGGCAACAGATGGGGTTAAGTCGTGAGGGGGAAACGGCCGAATTTTGTGCTGTGTGTGGGGTGTGCCACCAGGGTGAGGATCATGCTCCCACGTTGAAGGCGGCGGCCGGGTCATCGGGCCGTTCATCTGAAGAAATTCGTGCATTGGTTTCACAAGTGGTGTATAAAACGTTAGGCCATTGAGCTAGATACGACTGATCACCACGACCCACCACCCGTATCACAAACTTCATAAGTTATTGTAGTATCACAATTGAATAGGAGTCAGGTATGTTTGATTTACGGCAACGCAAAAACGGCCGTCCTTTACTCGTTGGGCATCGCGGGGCAATGGCTGTAGCCCCGGAGAACAGTATGCCCGCTTTTGCTGCTGGTCTGGCGGGTGGGGCTGATATTTTAGAGTTAGATGTGCAATTAACGGCCGATAAACAGGTCATTGTTTTCCACGACAGCGACTTAAAAACAAAAACCGGCACCTCTGGGCCAATTGGCAATTACACCGCCCAATTTTTGCAAACCTTAGACGTTGGCAGCCACTTTAACCCCGCCTTTCAAGGTACCCCCATGCCCCTGCTGGTCGAAGTACTAGAGTGGAGCAAAGGGCGTATTCCTTTGATGATTGAATTAAAACATGGCCCGGTTTTTGAGCCAGCATTAGATGAAGCAGTGGTGGAATTGATTGAAGCGTATGGAATGGTAGATGAAGTGGTGTTAACCAGTTTTGACCAGTATGCCTTGTGCCGCGTGAAACAGTTGAACCCACGCCTGACAACCAGTTTTATTTACATTGCCCGCGTCTTAGACCCCCTTGATTTGGTGAAGGGAGTACCAGTAGATGCCCTCAGCCCGGCAACGGACTTTCTCACACAGCAGGATGTATGCCTCATTCAAGCGGCCGGGTATGCCTGTAGTCCTGGTGGTTTGTGGTGGGATTACCCCACCTTAATCGCTTGGGGGGTAGATACGATTAGTAGCAATGACCCGGCATCTGTGACTGGGGCAAAATGGGAAACGAGGAATGGGGCATCGAACGGAGATTCTTCTTTACAAATTTACGCTAAATTGTCAGGCTGAGCGTAGTCTGCGGAGCCAGACATCCCGCTCCCCCAGAGATATGGGATGCTTCGGAAGACCTCAGCATGACACGACGTTTTCTTACCCGTTTACAAATTTACGCTAAATTGTCATGCTGAGCGTAGTCTGCGGCCCTGAATGCAAGGAAGGGGAAGCATCCCGCTCTCCCAGAGATATA
>CAZPEJ010000509.1:0-4148 GCA_964585465.1 uncultured Ardenticatenaceae bacterium | reverse complement strand
TTCCTTATTAGAGGCGTGTCGTCATGGCAACCCCCAGGCCAAAATTATTTTTGCCAGCACCCGCCAGATTTATGGCAGGCCGGAATACCTGCCGGTGGATGAACGCCACCCATTACAACCTGTAGATGTCAACGGCATCAATAAGATGGCTGGAGAGTGGTATCACATGGTGTATCACCAGGTGTATGACATGCAAACTGTTTCATTGCGTCTGACAAACACTTATGGGCCACGAATGCGGGTGAAAGATGCCCGACAGACATTTCTGGGGTGGTGGTTACGCCAGATTGTAGAAGGTCAACCGCTTCAGGTGTTTGGGGATGGTTTGCAGGTGCGTGATTTTAACTATGTGGATGATGTGGTGGAGGCATTGTTGATGGTAGCCATTTATGACGCAGCCAATGGGCAGATTTATAACCTGGGGAGTGATGATCCCATCAACCTGGGTAATCTGGCGAAGCTAATGGTAGAAATTAACGGGGCTGGCGGGTATGAGGTAATCCCTTTCCCGGATGAGCGTAAACGGATTGATATTGGGGATTTTTATGGGGATTACCGCAAAATTCGCAGTAAATTGGGTTGGCGGCCCAAGGTGGTGTTGCGCGAAGGGTTGAGCCGCACCCTGACGTATTACAAACAGCATTTGGAGCAGTACCTATGAAGATTCCGTTTGTAGATTTGCAGGCAGCGTATGACCAGTGGCGTGAGGAGTTAGATTCGGCCGTTTCTACCGTTATGTCGAGTGGTTGGTATATTTTGGGGGAGGAAGTGCGCCAGTTTGAACAAGAATTTGCCACCTACCTGGGTTTGCCCCATGCCATTGGCGTAGCTTCGGGCACCGATGCAATTTTATTGGCCTTGCGGGCCATGGGGGTGGGGCCAGGGGATGAAGTGATTACGGTGTCACATACGGCCGTTGCCACCATCGCCGCCATTGAACTGGCCGGGGCCAAACCCGTTTTGATAGACGTAGACCCACTGACTTATACCCTTGACCCCTTTTTAATTGAACAAGCCATTACCCCACACACAAAAGTGATTTTGCCTGTCCACCTGTATGGGCACCCGGCCGATATGGAGATGATTTTGGAGGTAGCCCGCAGCCACCAATTGCAAGTGTTGGAGGATTGTGCCCAGGCACACGGGGCCGTTTACAACGGACAAAAAGTAGGCACTCTGGCAGACGCAGCCACCTTTAGCTTTTACCCCACCAAAAACCTGGGGGCGATGGGGGATGGGGGGGCCATTGTTACCCACAACCCAGAATTGGCCGAACGGTTAAACTTGCTGCGGCAGTATGGCTGGCGCGAACGGTATGTGAGCGACGTGGCCGGGTATAACAGCCGGTTAGATGAGTTACAAGCGGCCGTTTTGCGGGTGCGATTGCGCCATCTAGATGAGGAGAACCTGGCCCGGCGTATGGGGGTGCAGCAATATCGCCAACGATTAGCCAGTGTGGCTATTACCCGTCCCCAGGAGATGCGGAACTGCCAGCATGTGTACCATTTATTTGCGATTCAGTCGGAACATCGGGATGCGTTGCAGGTTTATTTGCGAGATAAAGAGATAGGAACGGCCGTTCATTATCCCGTTCCCGTTCATTTACAACCCGCCTATCAACGGTTGGGATACGCCCCCGGCAGTTTGCCTGTCACCGAACGGCTGGCAGCCCGTACCCTGTCGTTGCCGCTATACCCGCAAATCCCAGAGCAGCATATTCACAACGTGGCCCAGGCCATCAACGAGTTTTTTAAGGGTAAATGAGGGGATATTTTGTTACCCAATACACCATCCACTTCCCCTTCTACGACTCCTCTTCCGGCAACAACTCATTACTGTTGTCTGGCACCGGGGTGGGCAGGGGGGACAGTTGGGTGTTGGTCAGGTCGGTGAGGGTGGCCTGGCCGTATGGTGCCCAGGTGGGGTGGCTAATGGTGGCATCTTCCTGGGTGAGGCGGCGAGCTTCCAGGGTGTTCAGGTCAAACAGGTACAAACCGTTATTAAAAACAAAACTTATGTCCAGGCCGGTGGGGCCCCAGGCCATAAATTGTTGCTCGTGGGGAAAGTAGCTGATTTCTCCGGCCGGGGGGTATATCTGGCGGGCATTGCTGCCATCAGCATCCATGAGCCAGAGGGTGTAGCTGCTGCGTAGACTATCCAGGGGGTCGGTGGTTTGCAAAAAGGCGATACGGCCGTTTTCCACTGCCCCATCCCTTCCCCAATGCACATGCCCCCACATGCCTGTCTGTGCCACAAACCGCCCCAGGGTACCCGTGACCGCATCTGCCACCCAGGTATCAAAAATTTGTGCCTCGGTATCATTGCTGTTGTGGTTGGTGAAAGCCAGAAAACGGCCGTCTGGTGACCAACTAAGGGTAGGCAACCAGACCCAACTGGCGTTGGTATCAAACTCGGTGAACTGCTGCAAAAGGCGGCGGTTGTCCTCCTCTTTGCTGTTCAAATCCAACACCCCCACCTCGCTGGCAAAACTATAGGCCATAAAACGGCCGTCTGGCGACCAGGCATAATTCCCACCCCACCAGCCATATGTGGCCGGGTATGCTTCCACCAGTTGCACCGGTTCCAACTCCCCGGCCGTGTCCAGGGGAATCTCCAGCAGCCACAAATCGTTATTTGCCTCCCAACCGGGGGGAGAACTGGTAGAAATAGCGGTGCTGTAGGCGATTTGTAACCCTTCTGTTTGCGCCGGGTTCCAACCCGCCCACAACACGTTGTTAATGCCCAGGGGACGGGGCTGTGCCCCCCGTTCGGTGCCTACGAGCCACAAACTGTTTTGAAAGGTAGTGCTATTGTTAATGGTGCGGCTGTAGAGCAGGTGGCTACCAGTGGGGGAGAGGGAAAAAATACGGCCGTCTAAGGCTTCCCCCGTTTCAATCTGTTCAGGAAATGCACTTTGCCCGCGCAGCAAAACGGCCGAACCCGCATTGATATAGGCCAGTAACCCGGCAAACGAGACATTACCACTGGCTGCCCCAATGCCCACCATCACAATTTCATGTTGGGCTGGCTCAATCATCGTCGTTTGCACCGGCCATCGCTCCGCTTCCAAATCATCCCGGTACACAATTCGCACCGTTACCTCTTGCAGCCCTGTTTTGCCAGCCTGCAAAATCACGGGCGGATCATCCGCCTCCAGCGATTCACTGCGAACAATTTGCCGTTCAAAGGGGATGCTCTGCGGAATGATTTCTATTTCTTCCCGCACCCGCACCACCTGTACCGTCAGGTCGTTTTCCAGCAGGGTAAAGAGGGGCGGGGTTACTTCGTCCAGGTCGCCCAGGGTGATGCCTGTTTCTTCCAGCAGTTCGCGCACATTGGCCGCCTCGGTGGTGAGGGTTAAACTTCGGCCGTCGGTTATCAGGTTGATTTTGGTTGGGGGGGTGTTACCGGTGGGGGAAGGGGGTTGACTACAAGCTGCCAACAAAAACAACGCCAGCAACCAGCGAACCACATACAACCAGGGGGTTGCCCGTCTCACTGGCAACATACAATGGGTTATTTTGTCCAGCTTCACGCCTGTTTCCACAGTTCGCGCACTTCTGGGGAGAGAGATTTGGCTACGGTGTCGCTGGTTTGTGAATCTATCATCTTTTTAAGACCGCCAAAAACTGCCTGAACGGGTAATTTGGCAAATTGCCAGTCACTATTGCCACTGCGCCGCGATACCTGGTTTTGAAACTCCTGGCTGCTCAAGGTTTTATCGGGGAAGTGTAACAGCCAGAAGGCGCGGGTCAGGTCTTTTGCCAGTTCCACCGGTAATGCTTTTGCCAGTTGGCGACGGATACGGCCGTTTAGGTTTAACCCCAGCGTCCACAAAACCCCATTACTCCATCGTTTGGCGTGTGTTGGGGTAGGAAGTTTGCCCACTTGTTGTACGTGGTTGTAATACTCGGTTAATGCTGTGTGACTTTTTTCTGCCATGTTTCCTCTTCTTGATTAGAGTTTAGCGCAAATAAGGTTTCTCGCGTAGAACCGTAGAAAGTTTTCCTCTCTGTGTCTCTGCGCGACATAAATTTCCCCTGTTTTTACCCCGTCCGCAGGTGGTCGTCAAGATTTTGACGTTTCAGGGGAAGTTGATATACTTCTCCGGCTGTTTAGGATTGGCTACCGAATCAGTTGAACAGAAT
>CAZPEJ010000508.1:0-4166 GCA_964585465.1 uncultured Ardenticatenaceae bacterium | reverse complement strand
CGTTTCGTTTCAATAACCCCTGCCCCCAATACCATTCCAACGTCTCTTTGGCACCCACTGCAAAGGGGGTAGGCACAAAACCCAATTCACGCTCCGCTTTTTGGCTGGAAACATTCCAATCCTGGAAAACGTAGGGGGCCATGTTGATGGGGTAGAAAGGTTCGCGGTGGGTAAACCGAGACAGGGTTGTCCAGGCCCGCGCCAATAGCAAAACGGCCGATGTGGGGAAATTGAGCCGCCAATGGCTGATATGGGCCAGATCGCTGACAATGGCGTTGATGCTGTTGTGGTCGAGGGATTGGCCGCTAATGTTGTACCGTTCGCCAGCTTTGCCCCGTTGCAAAACAAGTGTGATGCCCTGGACAACATCGGGCACAAAAGCGGGGAAGGTGATGTGACGGCCGTTATTCACTTTGATGCGCCACCCTTTGAGGGGTTCTTCAAAAAAGAGGCGGTTGAAGGCGTAATGCCCCCATGGGCCATAAAAAGCCCCCGGCCGCACCACCACCACCGACAAACCATGTTGCTCGTGATAAGACAAAGCCAGTTGTTCGGCTTCCAGTTTGGTGCGTTGGTACGATTCCATCGGCAGACATCGAGTTTCTTCGGTAACCACTTCCCGGTCAGGGGTTTTACCGACAACGGCAACGGTAGAGATGTGGACATACCGCTCTACACCAGCAGCGATGGCGGCCTCTAAAACGGCCGAAGTTCCTCCGACGTTTGTTTGCCAGAAAGAAGGGAAATCTCCCCAAAAACGAAACTGCCCGGCCGCATGAATCACATATTGACACCCCTGACAGGCAGCCCTGGCAGCTGCATGATCGTTAATGTCTGGGGTGTAAGCCAGTTCAATGCCTAATTGCTGCAAAAAACGGGTGTCGCTGCTGTGGCGCACCAGGGCGCGGATGGGATAACCTTGCTGAATTAAACGGGGGATCAGATTATGGCCTAAAAAGCCGGTGGCTCCAGTAATGAGAATCATAAGGGTACTACTTACTGTAACAAACAACCCTTGAGGACACAAAAACCCCAAGGGTTGTACTTACCTCAATGCCCCAGGAGGGAATCGAACCCCCAACCTGCGGATTAGAAGTCCGTCGCTCTGTCCTTTGAGCTACTGGGGCTTGTTATTTTGTCTGCAATTCTAATCGGCAATGGGATGGCCGTCAAAGAGTTCGTTACAAAGGTTGCCAGGGAAGACGGCCGTTTTCCAGCCACTCCAGCAAACTTTCCAGGTCGGGCAAAATCTGGTTAGCCGTGAAACGAATGGCCCAGTGATGAACAAAAGGGGTTACTGCCACAATGTACCGACCAGCTTGATACGCCTGCCACATTTCCATGGCCGTGCCCATGCTGATGGTGGGCAAATAGGCAATGAGTAAATCTGCTTCTGCGGCGCGCTGGGTCATGGCGAGGAAGGTTTGGCGGGCTTGTTCGTCGCTGTACGCCATGCTGCCTGGGTTGAGTGCCCAGGGGTCGGTGATGGTGATGTCTGGGAAACGTTGTTGCAGAACGGCCGTTATCCGTTCCCGGTAAGTCTGGTTTTCTACTTCCCGATCCCGTCGCTCTCCTTGTATTACCCCGGCAATAAAGACGTGCATAAAAACCTCATAGTTGATCCGTTATACTTGCATTTATCCGTGTTCCATTCACTGGTTTCACCAATTATGGGGCAGTAGATGGCTGTTTGTTACGTTGCCAGAGTGTATTGAGCGATAAACCCGTTTGAGTCAGCCCCCACACCGCCAGCCCTATCATCCACACCATTTCTAAGATGTGTAACAAGACGGCATAAGCAGTGAGGGGTTCGGTTTGAAAACCAACGGCCGTTAAAGGGGCTATCACCGATACATGGAATAATCCGGGTTGTGTGGCCGCCGAAGGGGGAGACAACGCCAATGCCCCCAACATCACAGCCAACCGTTCCCCGGCCGCAAACGCCTCTGGCAAAGCCAGCAAGGTGGTATAAAAAAAAGCCGCAAAACAGGCCCAGGTGAGAACAGAAGTGGACAAAATGGCTGCCAGTTGCCGGGGTTGGGAAACGGCCGATGAGTTTGCCAGCAAGTATTTTAAGCCATTCCGTGCCCCGGCTTCGGACACACGAGGCAATTTGGCTAATCGGCCGGGCCAGCTACTCAATACCTGCTCTTGATGATTCACCATCCACCAGATACCCACAAAAGCCAGTGCCACAAACCCCAACCCACCAACCACCGTTGCTGGAGATACCTGCAACCCCACCCCATACACCACTGCCCCGCCCAAAGCTGCCAGGCGCATGATTTGTTCAAATAGCCGTTCAATGACAAAGCTGGAAGTGGCTTCTACCACCGTCACCTGGCCGCTGGCCCCCATCACCACAATTCGCATTCCTTCACCCACCCGGCCGGGAATCAACATATTGCCCATGTGACCGATATTGCTGGCGTGAAAGGTGGTGAGTAACCCCGGTTTGTTTGCCAGCAACAGTCGCCAGCGCACGGCGTAGATGACCAGCCCCAGCACCAGAAACCCAGAAGCCAGCAAAAGAAAGCGGAAATCGGCCGTTTTTAAGGTACGCCCCACTGCCCGCAAATCCACAAAAAAGACAAAAACCACCACAATCAGACCTAGCATAACCAGCAGACCTACCACATTCCATATTGTTTGTTTATTGTTTGGGGATTGCATGGTGTGAGGTACCTAAGATGAGCCTTTTGCCAAACCCTGGCAAGAGGCTCATCGCACGGCGGAATAACAGTTACGGATTCATACGGTTCAAAGTTCGGGGGAAGGGGCTAGTTTCGCGGATTTGCTCAATGCCACATACCCAACGCACGGTGCGTTCTAACCCCAGGCCAAAACCGCTGTGGGGCACACTGCCATATCGGCGCAAATCTATGTACCATTGGTAATGTTCTTCTGGGAGTTGGTGCCGATGGATAGCTTGTAACAGCACTTCCGGGTCACTCATCCGTTCACTGCCACCGATAATCTCCCCGTATCCGTCGGGAGCCAACAAATCTACACTTTTGCACACTTCTGGACGGCCGGGCCATGGCTCCATGTAAAACGCCTTCACCTGGGTGGGGTAGCCATAAACAAACACCGGGCGGTCAAACTGTTTCGTCAACTCGGTTTCATGGGGTGAACCAAAGTCATCTCCCCAGGTAATTTGCAACTGCTCCTTTAATTCTGGGTCATCGGTAGCGGCGCGAATGGCTTGAACCCGTTCCACCGCTTCATCGTAGCTGATGCGCGGAAAGGGTGGTTTAACATTTTCCAGGCGGGAAAGGTCACGCCCCAAAAGTTCCAATTCCATGCGCCGCTTCTGGAGGGCAGTTTGTACTAGATAACTGACAAACTGCTCTTCAAAGGCCATCAAATCTTCCAGGTCAAAATAGGCCATTTCTGGTTCCACCATCCAAAACTCTGCCAGGTGGCGACGGGTTTTGGATTTTTCGGCGCGAAAGGTGGGGCCAAAACAGTACACCTTGCCAAAGGCCATGATGTTGGCTTCGTTGTATAGCTGGCCGGTCTGTGCCAGATACGCTTTGTCGTCAAAATAAGCGACTTCAAAGAGGGTGCTGGTACCTTCGGCGGCGGAGGGGGTGATGATGGGGGTGTCTATGTTGAGGAACCCTTGTTCATCCAGAAAGTCAATAATGGCGCGTTTGAGGGTGGTGCGGACGCGCATAATGGCCCACTGCATTTTGGAGCGTAACCAGAGGTGGCGGTGATTCATGAGGAATTCCACCCCATGTTCTTTGGGGCCAATGGGGTAATCGGCGACGTTTTGTAGGATTTCGGCCGTTTCCAACCCAATCTCATACCCCGCAGGAACACCAGGGGCTTTGCTGTTTTCTTTTACTAACCCTGTGACTGTCAACGAGGATTCCTGCCCCAACGCTTTCAGGTTTTCAAACAACTCATCCCCCACTTCGGGGCGAAAAGCGACGGCCTGAGTGATACCCGTGCCATCACGCAGTTGCAGAAAAAGCAATTTACCTTTGTGGGTGCTGGCATAGAGCCAGCCTTGAACGGTGACACGCTGACCAACATAATCAGCGATTTTTTCAATACGAAATGGTGTTGCCATAAATTTCTCTATCCTTTGTCTATGGAATAGAGGAATTTTAGCCGGAAATTGGGAAAGGGGAAAAGAATCGGACGATAAACTTGAT
>CAZPEJ010000507.1:0-4169 GCA_964585465.1 uncultured Ardenticatenaceae bacterium | reverse complement strand
AGAATATCTAGCCCGCTCTATAAGCCCCATAGTTTCGGCAAAATAATAGTTAGCCTTTGATATATCATTTTGGACAATGGCTATCCCCCCTAAACCGCGCAATGCTACCACCGCCATCACCGCATTTTCATTCTGGCGAGTTTTTTCTAGTATTTGCTGGTATAGTACCATGCCCTCCTCATACCGTTTTTGCTGCACAACCAGTTCAGCCAGGTTTTGTGTTCCAGTAAAGATCAGGTTGGAATGCCCCATCTGCTGGCTGATTGATAAACTTTCGCGGTAATAATTTTCTGCCTGTACCATATCCTCACGGGATAGTGCCACTAACCCCAAATTATTTAAGGACACACTGACAATCTCCTGCAACCCGATTTGCCGGGCCAGCACCAGACTTTGTTGAAAATAACCCTCTCCCTTCACCCTGTCTCCCTGATTATCAGCTAAAACCCCTAAATTATTGAGGAAAAAAACTGCCTTTTCATGGTAATAATGCTTCTGAGCCAGAGCCAACCCTTCCTGGTAATAAGCCTCTGCCTGGGAAATCTCTCTATTTTCGCCAGCATTTACCCCCATATAAATCAATGAAGTGCAGATCAGTTCTATATTTTCTGTCTGGCGTGCCAATGCCAAACTTTCTTCAAAGCACATAGCTCCCTGAGCAAATTCTCCTGCCCGACAAAGCACTACCCCTAATTCACCTATAACCATACTAAGCAATTTTGGGTCTTCTAACTGACGAGCTAACATCAGTCCTTCTTGCAAATATGGTTCGGCCATTTGATGCCGCCCTTGTCGCCGCAAAATGCTGCCTAAATGGAATAAGATAGTAGTGAGGGCATGTTTATCGTTGAGGGAAACGGCCGTTCCTCGTGCTCGTTCCATGGTGTCTATAGCCAACGCATACAGCCCCCTGGCTCGTAGAAAATGGCCCAAAGCTACCGTACCGCGTACTAAATCTTCTTTGAGATTCTGTCTAAATGCCTGTTCCAAAGCTGCCAGGATGTTATCTATTTCCACATCAAGCAGGGGAAAATCCTGTGCATGAACCTCTGCATACTCCACAAAAAAGGAAACCAGCCGTTCCAAAACCCGTTCTTTAGCTGCCTCCATCTCCAATTTTTCCCTGGCATAATCACGTAACAGGGGGTGTAGCCGATAACGTCCTGGCTGCCCAATTTGTACCAGTGATAGACTGTATAACTTCCGCAAATTGTCCATCACCTCATCCATAGAAAGCCCTGCAACATAGGCGATTGCCTCCATGTTCAAATTTTCGCTGGCAAAGCCCCCCAGACTGGCGAAAAACGTCTGTTGATGAGGTTGAAGTACTTCATAACTCAAATTGGCAGACAGGCGCACACTCTGGTTTTCATAGGTTAATTCAGCCAGCCGCTTTTTTTCCTGATGCAGCCGCTTCAAAAAATCTGTAGCTGACCAGCCTGGTTCATAGGCTAGACGACTGGCTGCAATCGCTATCGCTAACGGCAGATGCCCCAATAGCTGAACAATAGCCTGGAGGGGGGTTCGTTCCTGCTTCACCCATTCTTGTCCTAATGTCCGTACAAATAATTGCAAAGCTTCTTCTTTTTCAGCATCGAAAGGGCCAAGTTCAAAACGGAGTGCCCCAGATGTGGCAAACAAGTTTTGATAGCGAGTGGTGATGATGACGGCACAACTGCCAGATGGCGGCAGCAACGGTTTAATTTCATCACTGCATCGGGCATTATCCAAGATAAGCAAGGTCTTTTTGTGGGCAAAAAGTTCTCGCACTACCTGACTACGTCCTTCTAAATCGGTGTATTGGCTGACATCACGGCCGTAAGCAGCCGCAAAAGAGCGTAAAATAGACATGGTATCGGTGGTGTCTACCCGCGCCCACAATACACCGTCGGGAAAATACGGCCGTAATTGATAGGCTAAATGAGCAGCAATGGCCGTTTTTCCTACCCCTCCCATCCCCTGCAAACTGCAAACCGCTACATGCCGCCCCGTTAATAAAGCTGCTTTGATCTCTTTTAGCTCCTGTTCCCGCCCCACAAAATAAGGTAAATCCGCTATCGCCTGAAAAGGAGCTTTTTTATTGCGTTGGTGCAAAGAATCTGCCCAGGGAGATAACAAATCATTTTTCTCCCCTCCGGCTAATCGCCACAACTCTTCCACACCAGGGTAATCAGCCGCCTGTAACAAACTGGTTGTTTCCGAAGCATTCAAACGTAACACTTTGGCAACCTTTAATAAATCTTCCTGTGTACGTGGTTTTCGTACCCGGCCTTCCAGCCAGTTTGCAACTGTTTTGTGTGGCAAATCAGACAATCGCGCCAGTTGGCTCACGTTATATCCCGCCCGGCTAACATACTGTTCCAATAAATCTGCAAACTGAAACGTGTTTTGTGTCACTTTATACTCCTATTACTACCCATAGAATGTCAAGAGTGTCAGCTGCGTGGCAAAATAGAAACCAGGAAGAGGCAACAAAGAAACATTATAGAGTATTATTCTTGATCTCAATGACAAATTGGACGCACCACAATTGGCAAATTTTGGCCGAAAATTAGCCAGACTTTTAACGATTCCCTCTTATCATGTCCCTCAATGGCCGATCCAATAGTAAAAATTTCCTACCCCATTTCTCCTATGCAACAAGGTATGTTATTTCACACCTTGTATGCACCCGACGCTGGTATTGATATTGAACAGATTGTCTGCAACTTTTATGAGGAGTTGAATGTCTCCTTGTTTCAGCAAGCCTGGCACAGTATAGCCCATAGGCACACCATTTTTCGTACCAGTTTTCATTGGGAAACTTTAGAAGAACCACTTCAAACTGTTCATCCCCATATCGTATTACCCTGGAGTCAGGAAGATTACCGCCAGGAATCACCACAAAAACAAACCGACCTGCTGAACAAATATCTGCGGGCAGACCGGCAACAGGGGTTTAGGTTGAATACACCTCCCCTGATGCGCTGGCGACTTTTCCGTTTGGCAGAAACCCATTACCAGTTGGTGTGGACATTTCATCATGCCTTGTTAGACGGCCGTTCCTTTCCTCTTGTCCTAGAAGAGGTGTTTGCCTGCTACGATGCCCTGTGTCAAGATAAATCCCCCCTGCTGCCTGAGCCTGTACCTTATCAGGCATACATCACCTGGTTACAACAACAACATTTCTCCCAGGCTAAACCATTTTGGCAACGCTATCTTGACAGGTTTCATACGCCTTCCCCATTAGCTGGGGCCATTCCTTTCGGCCGTTCCGCCCACACGGCCTATGCTGAATGTGCCTTAGAGCTAACACCAGCCGAAACCACCCGCCTCCACACCCTGGCACAGCAACACCAACTTACCCTTAACACTCTGGTACAAGGTGCTTTAGCACTGCTCATCCACCAATACACAGGGTTATCCGATATTGTTTTTGGTGCTACCCGTGCTTGTCGTCGTTCCACCCTGTCTGCCGCCGAAACAATGGTAGGGTTGTTCATCAATAGCTTACCAGTTCGCGCTCTCGTTAACCCGCAACAGACCGTTCACACCTGGCTACAAACGTTGCGCCAGCAGCAACGTGACTTGTGGGCATACGAGCACACCCCACTCATCCAGGTACAGCAGTGGAGTGAACTAGCAGACGACACACCCCTGTTTGATACGTTGCTAGTTTTTAGCCAGGATTCGCTTGATTCGGCTTTGCGTGCCAAAGGTAGCCCCTGGCAAAACCGGGATTTCACCGTATACCGACGGCCAAATACACCCCTGACACTGATGGCTTTTGCCCGTCCCACCCTGGCCTTTACCTTGATCTATGACAGGCAGTTTACGGGTGATAAAACGGCCGAATGCCTGCTGCATCATCTGAAAAACTTACTCCTGGATATGGCAGAAAAATGGGAACGGCCGTTATCTGCCCTTTCTCCACTCAGTCAGGCCGAAACCCAACAACTCCTCTATGACTGGAACCAGACCCAGGCCGATTATCCACAGAACACCTGCTTGCATCACCTGTTTGAGGCCCAGGCCACCCAAACCCCCGCCGTCATTGCCACCCAAAGCTACCCAGACCTGGAAAACAGGTTGACTTACCAGGCCATTAACCATCGGGCTAATCAACTGGCTCACTTTCTGCAAAAAATGGGGATAGGGCCAGAAGTGCCGGTGGCTTTGTGTGTTGAACG
>CAZPEJ010000506.1:0-4175 GCA_964585465.1 uncultured Ardenticatenaceae bacterium | reverse complement strand
AGATGGACACTCTGTTCGTTCACAAGCAGACGCGGTTAAACAGGTGATTGGGGTGGTGCCCCAAGATATTGCTCTCTACCCCACCTTGAGCGCACGGGAAAATCTGCGCTTTTGGGGGCAAATGTATGGCATGAGCGGCAAATCGCTCCATGATCGGGTGGAGGAAGTGCTGGAGACGGTTGGGTTGAGAGACCGGGCCAAAGAGCGAATTGAGGCGTATTCCGGGGGTATGAAACGGCGTATTAACATTGGGGTAGGGCTGCTACACAGACCCAAAGTGGTGTTTATGGATGAACCAACCGTAGGGATTGATCCACAAAGTCGGCGCAATATCCTGGATATGGTGAAGGCGTTAAATGAACAAGGGATGACGGTGCTTTACACCACACACTACATGGAAGAGGCGCAAGAGTTGAGCCACCGGATTGGCATTATTGATCACGGCAAGTTGATTGCCCTCGGTACGCTGGAGGAGCTGATTCGGTTGGTGGGGCAGGAAGATGTGGTGGAGTTGGGCATTTCGGCCGAACACGCCAGCTCCGATTTATTGGCGGCATTGGGTCGTGTGAAAGGTGTGAAGGATGTAACGGCCGAAAATGGTACCACCCGCCTGATTGTAGCGGATGGCAACGCCGTATTACCCGACCTCATTACCACTGCTAACGGGCACAAGGTACGAGTCACCAGTGTGACCATTAAAGAACCAAACCTGGAAGCGGTGTTTTTGCATCTCACCGGCCGGGCGTTAAGAGATTAACAGTGAGTGGAGATTCCAAATGAAAAAAGCACTCTTGATTGGCCTGAAAGATTTACAAGTGATATTCCGTGACCGGGCGGCGTTAATTTTGATGTTGGCAGCCCCGATGGTGCTGACATTGGGCATGGGTCTGGTGACGGGCAGCTTTTCTGGGGATGACAACAGCGGGTTGCAAGATATTCAGGTGGTATTGGTGAACCAGGACGGAGACGAGGTTCTCAGCCAGGCATTGGTAGACCTGTTCCAATCGGAGGAGTTAACCGATTTGATGGCCGCAGAAACGGCCGATTCTGCCGACACGGCGCGGCAACGAGTGATTAATGATGAAATTGCCGCCGCTGTCATTATCCCACCTGGTTTCTCGGAAAGTTTTTTGTCCGCAACCAACAACACCCCCAGCATTGAGATTTACGCCAACCCTGGCAGCCCCATTAGCGCGGGGGTGGTGCGGGCGGTTGTGGACGAGTTTATCAACCGGGTGGAGACGGGCAGAATAGGGGCGCAGGTGGCTGTGACCCAGTTGGTGATGAATGGGTTGGTGGCCCCAGAAGCGGCATCGGCCGTTGGGGAGGAGATGTTTACCAACCTGGTAACGGCCGATAACACAACCACCCTGGTACAACGGCAAGATTCGGCCGATGCTGGCGACAGGTTTAACCCCCTGGCGATTCTGGCCCCCAGCATGGCGATCCTGTTTCTGATGTATACCGTCAGCCTGGGAGGGCGCAGCATTCTAGCAGAACGCCATGCGGGCACACTTTCGCGGCTGTTTACCACCCCCACCAGCACGGCGCAGATTTTGGGGGGCAAAATTGTCGGTATCTTCTTTACCGGGCTGGCACAATTGAGCATTCTGATTATTGGTACCAGCCTGTTGTTTAACTTGCAGTGGGGGGATTGGCTGGCTGTTGCGCTGTTGGTACCTGCAATTGTGGCGGGTGCGTCGGGTTGGGGGGTGGCACTGGCCGCTTTTGCCAAAACCCCAAGTCAGGCTAGCAGTGTTGGCCTGGCGGCTACCTTACTGTTTGGCATTTTGGGTGGCACCTTTTTACCCACCGAAAACTTCCCCGGCTGGCTGCAAATCGTAAGCAAAATCACCCCAAATGCCTGGGGGATTGAAGCGTTTAATCAATTGGCGCAAGGGGCGGTGTTAAATGACATCTTGCCTGCGCTGGCGGGGTTGATGGGCATGACGGCCGTTTTGTTTACCATCGCTGTCTGGATGTTCCGGCGGGGCGGCCTGGTTAATAAATAATCGTAGCACCCGTAAAACCCGCGTGCTAAATGTAACTCGGAGGAAACTCATGCAAAAGATATTGGCGATTGCCTGGAAAGATACCGTGATTCGTTTTTCCAGCCGTGCAGAACTTTTATTCTTCTTGATATTGCCCCTCACATTTACCCTTATTTTGGGGCAGGCTTTTGATGGTGGTGACGGGGATAATCGGATTGAACTGTTTGTGACGGATCAGGATAATAGTTCTCTTTCGGCCGAATTGGTGACTCTGTTGGCGGCTTCCGACGCGGTGCGCCCCACTGCTCTAAATCAAACGGAGGCAGAAGGCCGGTACACCGAAAATGAAGCAGTGGCCTGGCTGACGATTCCGGCCGGGTTTGAAACCAGCTTGTTGGCTGGGGAAACGGCCGCTTTAACCTTACAAACTCAACCCAACAATACCAACGCCCAGGTGGTACAACAAGCGGTAAACGCCGCCAGCAGCACCGTCAGTCGTGCTTTGCGGGTAGCCCAGGCGAGTGTGGCAAAAGCGGAAGAGATTCGGCCGTTTTCCAGCCCCGAAGCCCGTACAGCCTACTTTGAGACGGCTCTCACCCAGGCTCAAACATTGGTTGCCAGCACCCCCGAACGAGTGCAGTTTACCCGCGCCACTGTCGCAGGGGATAACAGTTTTAACGTGGCGGCTCACCAATCGGCCGGGCAGCTCATCACCTGGGTTTTTATTCCTTTGTTGGGCACTTCTGGGTTGTTTGCCTACGAACGCACAAACGGCACATTGCGCCGCCTGCTCACCACCCCCACTGGCAAAGCCACTTATCTGTTGGGGGTGATTGTGGGGCAGTTTGGCACAGCGTTGGTGCAAATGTTGTTGTTGGTAGGTGTTGGTATTGTCATCATGGGGCTGAAGTGGGGTCAATCGCCAACGGGCCTGGCAGCCATGCTCGTCAGTTTTGGGCTGGCGGCCACCGCGCTGGGCACATTTCTGGGCACGTTTGTGAAAACGGAGGAACAAGCCAGCAACCTGAGTATTTTGTTTGGCATGGGGATGGCGTTGTTGGGGGGGTGTTGGTACCCGCTGGAAATTTTCCCTCAATCGGTACAAACGGCCGTTCAGGTGTTCCCAACCACCTGGGCGATGCAGGGGATGACAGATTTGGTCATGCGTGGGCAGGGGTTTGAGGGGGTTATGATGGAATCGGCCGTTTTGTTGGGGTTTGCTGTGTTGTTTTTTGCCATCGGGGTGTGGCGGTTCAAATACGAATGAAAGAGGTGACCATATGACAAAAGTTACCGTGCCTTTTGTGCTGTTACATGGTACAACTAACCAGCATGAGGCAATCCCATTGGGCCGGGGGAGGAAAACAGGAAACGGCCGTTCCTCCCCCGGCTATGTCACTTCTTACCTACCGACAAACCGCCCGCCTGGCCCGCCGTGAGCAGCAACAAATGCGGCAGCAAAAGTTTTGGCTGGGGTTTATCATTTTAGAGCGTTTCCTCACCCGCCTGTTTAGTGAAAAATTTGGTTTGCTCCCTGGCTGGACAAACTTCCTCGACCTGCCCATCTTATTAGCCTTTGCCGTCTATGTGGTGTTTGCCACTCGCCGTTTTCGTCATAAGGCAAACCCTCCTAACCAGTTTAACTGGTTGGCCGTCGCTTTTTTGTTCAACTTTGCTATTTCAGCCTTTTTTAACCTGGAACGTTTGCACCCTGGAGCCTTGATCCTCTTCCTGATTGGGTTTTTAGAGCCATTGGCATTTATGGGGCTGGCTTATGCTCTAATGCCCAAACAGGAGATTGTTGGTTTTCTGGTCAAAATCCTCAACTTTGTCGGCTGGATTCAACTGCCTGTCATTGCCCTCATAGACTTACCCCAGTTCCTTGCCACCCGCAACCCCGACTTTATTAGCGGCACATTTGGCGAAAACCCTTACCAGCTAGTCTTTTTTCTGCTCAGTTGGAATGCCATTATTTTGTCCACGCCTGGACAATCAAAAAACAGAGCCGCACGAACGATTGGTATTTTGCTGTTGCAAGGGCTGATATTAACCATCATTTTGCTGGCACAATTCCGTTCTATTATCCCCTTTGCCTTGATGACCTGGGGGGTAACTTATCTGCTGGTGAACCGACACATTAGCACAGGGATAGTCTGGTCGGTGTTCGGCACTGTTCTGTTTTTG
>CAZPEJ010000505.1:0-4194 GCA_964585465.1 uncultured Ardenticatenaceae bacterium | reverse complement strand
GGCCGTTGATGGGTTTTTCGGTGGGGGTGAGGGTGAGGAGAAGGTGGTGCATTATCGCAGGTTACGGGTGATGGTAATGACTGGGTAGTAGGTGCTGTTTTCGTAGTGATACACCTTTGCCCCATCTACTGTCCCCCAAATGCTGCCTAAACCAAAGAGAAGCGCGCCAGGGGCGGAGAGGAAAATGTGATATTGGGCTCCGGCGAATATTGGTTTCATCAGGTAAATGGTTTCGGTGAAGGCTTTAACGGCCGTTTCCCAGTTTTCTTCTGGCTGGAGGAAACGGTCAGGTTGGGTATTTTTCACCCAGATAAAGTTGGCGTTGATCTCGGCTTCATCGAGGTATCGGGCTACATCTGCCAACAAGGGGCGGCGGGTTATGTCTACCACAACGGCCAGATGGAGTTTGTTGAGGATGGGCACATCGGCGATGGTTGGGTTTTCGGCCTGCCAGGTGGTTTTGGGGCGCAGTTGGGGCAACAGAGTGAGTAGTTCGGAAAAACGGCCGTGTCGTTGCAGGGTGGTAATAAGTTCTCGCAGGGTATCCCGTTTGCCTCGGCCACCCAAGCTGTCGTAATCCATCTGGAGACGGAAACAGACATCTTGTAAGTCGCTTTCATTAAACAGACGATCCATCTTATCGAATAGTTTGACCACGTTGGCGTGGTCTATTGCTTCGTCTGATTGGCGTTGTGCCAAAACATAGGTGGTGAGTTGGGCATTACGATGGAGGGGGGTGAAAACGGCCGTGTTGGATGGTCCGCCTTGATCTAGTACACGCAACCCTTCATTCGTTAATTCGAGATTATTCATATGCTCCTTCTTGCTTCGGATACTTCAGGGCGTGACTTTGTTTGAAGTTGGCCGCACAAAGCAGATGGTTGATGTTTATAGCTTGGTCAGGTAGTCTGCCGGTGTCAAAACTGTCAAGGTAGATTTGCCTTGAAAATGGCGAGCGTTCCAGGTGACAAAAAGATCGGCACGCGCCGCTTCGGCCAGATCGAGGATCAAGGCATCCATATAGGGCATTTTGACTGTTTTCATACGATTGAATGGTTGCATAAACAGTAACTCTCGCCAGGTATGATAGGTAATAGTCGCATCCGGGGTAACGGGCCAGATGAGTTGAAGTTGATAGGTGTCAATTAACCAACTTTGCCACTGTTCCAATCGCTCCGGCGACAGATTAAAAGAGAGCTTGCCCAGCAGTTCCATGAGGGTGTAGATAGTGATGGCGGGCACGGCCGTTTGTACCTGCTGCAAAAAATCGCTGTTTACTGCCTGACGTGAATCTTGCTGGAAGGCAAAAGCCAGCAGCAGCACATCGGTATCTATGACGACCATACCCGTCCTCGTAAATTGCTCATGGCATCTTCCAAAGAATCGCCCAAGCTATCGCCCATCTCCTGGCGCACCTGCTGGGCAGCCAGTTCTCCCTGCTGCTGGGCAGCTGGTGAATAATTGGGTGGCTGTATGTAAACGGCCGTTGCCTGTTCGGCTTGCAGCAGTTGTTGGTAACGCCGGTAGCTAAGAATGGCGATGCGGGGTTCACCATACCGTTCAACTACCACCTCGTTTTCCGTGAGGGCCTGGTCTATGACCCGACCAAAGTTTTGCTGCACTTCGCTGGACTTGAGCATAATGGGCATGGGCTTGTCTCCTCATCTTATCTAAATTGTCTATATAAGATAAGATTATATCGCAAATGAAAGGGGTGGGAAACGGCCGTTTGTCAAAATGAACGTCTGTCAATTGTGGTGGGGAAGAACGGCCGTGTTGGACTGGCCGCTCTGGTCTATTATCCGTAATCCTTCATTGGCTAATTCAAGGTTATTCATAGGATCCCTCTTGTTCCAGGCAATTTATGGTTTAAGTAACTTTGTTTGGGGGCCGTCTCCTTCATATTTGAGAAAAATTGTGAGGGGGGAACGGCTGTGAGAGAAACACTTCCAGCCCTTATCGCGTGATGAGGGCGTAAGCATAATCCAGGCCATCCCAGGCTAACAAAAACGAGACCATTGGCACAGGCAGTGGTGCTTGCTTAAAAGCAGGATCATTGAGCAGAAAGTGAGAGTCATCATAGCCAACAACCACTACGGCGTGTTGTGTATCTGCCTGCCAGTAGGGTAAAGGTTGCGTTCGTAGAAAAACGATAGGGGCGACTTGTTGATCAATAGCATCTATCATAGATCTTTCATCACCAAACAGGTTTATTGTGGTGGTAACACCGAACTGTTGCAGACGAGTGAGGCGTGAAAACGGCACACCAAATGAAGTTAGTTGAAATAAGTGATTGAGTACACGTTGGCTCTTGTTTATTCCCCATGAATGCAGCACCATTTGTGAACAGGCCGCCAGACAACCCGACTCGTTTTCTTGGGGAATGTGTTTAATCGGTAGTGTTGGCATTGGCCAGCGTGGTCAGGCTTTCAATCAGTTCGTTGGCAAACAAAACCGAGCCATCAGAGGCAGCTAGAAAAATTTTCGCGATATTTTGCGGTGTTTTACCCAAGGGGGAAGTTAGAACAACGTCCATTTGCCACTGAAGGGTATTGTTATCGAGCAGGAGTTTTGGGTTGGTCGCACGAAGAAGATGACCGATGTTCATGGCCAGGAAAAAGGAGGCTTTGCGGCAAGCGGTATCGGCCGAAATAATAGAGGCTCGCACATTAATTTCCATATAACCATCTTTTCCATTGGTTTCTGGCAAAATCAGGGTTGTCATAGGATGAGTATACAACTCAGGCTTATTTTATTCAATGGTGGGTGAGAACGGTCAGCAATTCTCAATTTAGAAATCGCCATCGGTTAAAACCGACGGCTACCATATTGGCGTGGTCTACTATTTCATCCGATTGCGTTGTGCCAAAACATAGGTGGTGCGTTGGGCATTATGATGGAGGGGGGTGAAAACGGCCGTTGTTATCCCTTCATTTTGGCTGATCAACGTCAACCCTTCATTCGCCAGTTGAAGATTGCTCATAACTCACTCCTCCTGTGTATCACTTTTGGCTTGCCACCCATTTTTCTTTATGAGAGGTAATCCTCTATCTTCTACTGCTAATGGCAAAGCCAATTTCGGCCCTTTATCACTTTTGTTACCAACAAACCATTCAAAAGCACCATTACTTTCTGTCCATTTAGGCGGGCGTGGGTAATGCACAGGAAATTTTGCTGATTCCTTTCCTAAAATAGCCAATAGATCAACAATCGTTTGCAATTGGTCGAAAGGTTTCCCCCATCCTGTTGATATTTTTTGCTTGAATTGTGTTATAAGTTGCTCCCAACTAATAACCACCTGGTTCTTAGAGACTTCTAAACTCTGATAGCGAGAAGCTAAGTCATATACCATAAGCCCTTGCTCTTTTATTTTTATTTCTATACTTCCCATTCCTAATGGCTTGGCATATCCAAGTTTATGATAAGCCTGCCCGCCAAGTGTTAGACTCCATAATAAGGCCCCTAACTCCACTTCAGCCAGGTTTTCAAATTCTATATCAAAGGTAAATTGAGCATCTTTCCCTTCCGCATCAAGGATCGTGCGGTTTTGGTTCCCTTTCTCAACTTGTTCTTTTATTGACAAGGGTGTTTCATTGCTCTTAGGGACATAATGCCGATAAAACTTTCGTCCTCGTAGCTGATTATTACAATCGTACCCTGCTTCGTGGTCGGAGCGGTTATCTTCTGGCACCCCATGGTTATTTGCCAGATAGAAACGGGTAGTGGTCGGTTTAGGTGATGACAAAATATCCAATGTTTGAACGTTTAGAGGTTTACCAGGTTTTTCCAGGAGAGCATGGGAAAACCTTACCCGCCCACGGTAAGCACCTTCTTCTTGACCATGCACCCACCCGAACAAACGGCAGGCTGGACACAACTCGTCAAAAGAGTTGCAATGATGCAAATGCTCTGGCAACAATTTGGCAATGCTACGATCATACAACACGCGTGATACTGAAACAGGCACAATAAACTTGGGTTTAGGATCTTTAACGGTGCCTGTCAATTTCACATAAACCAGTTCGCCCCCTTGTAATTTTCTTTCTTCTTCTTTCAAAACATGGCGGCTAAAAGCAGAACCCCTTTTCTTTTCAGGTTCATCAATCCACGGCTTGTCTGGTGGGTATGTTTTGGGACGTTTCTTTATATCTTTTTGGTGTTGGTTTTGATATTCAGTGATCAGATGTTCATAAT
>CAZPEJ010000504.1:0-4206 GCA_964585465.1 uncultured Ardenticatenaceae bacterium | reverse complement strand
TTTTGTAGCCGAGGTATCCTTACCTCGCCTGGAAGACGCAATAAGAAACCCCGGTTGTGGGACAGACTATAGACCCCCTGTAAGCAACTTAACAACCCTGTGGCTCCTGCTGTTACAACCGGTTTACCGGTACTGTTGTACTATAAAGTTGTAACGGAATGTAACAACTCAAACAGGTGGAATTTTGATTTTTGGGAACGGAACTGCCCATAAAGGAGAAAAAATGCAACAGGTGACAGCCGCAAAAATGTCAGAAGATAGTTTGATGGTTGAGAATCGCCCCAACCCGGTATTGGTTACCCAGCAAATTGAAGGGTTACGGGCTGTGATCCGCCGACTAAGAATTGCCCAAACAAGGTCTGTAGACTCTTTGACCAATGAAAAACTTGAAATGATAAAAAATCGGTACGCGATGTAACGGTAGCAAAAAGGCCAGGTGAAAAACCTGGCCTTTTTATTTTAGTAGTGAGCTAATTCCCCGGTTTGTTTCAGGTAGCGAATGGCGTAACGCAAAAACCAGAGAGAGAGTGGCAACAAAACGGCCGTAAATCCCACCAATACCAGCAAATCCCTCCCCACCTCGCCGAGACCTGCACCCCGTATCAAAGCTGCCCGCAACGCCCGCAAGGCGTAGGTGAAGGGCAGGGCATAGGACACAATTTGCAACCAGGGGGGCAAAATGGTGATGGGGAAAAAAACGCCGCTAAAAATGTAGGCGACCGTATTGATAAACCAGTTGACCGGATCGCCCCGTTTGTAAACGATAATAAACGCAGCAGAAAAGATACCGTAACAGAGCAGGCTGATCATGCTCACGGCCATCACCAGCAGGGCTACCGGCCAGTTGGCTGCCGAAAAATCGGCCCCTACCATGCCGCCTACCACAAACTGAATCAAGACTAGCAAGGTGCCCTCCACCAGCGACCAGGAAGCTGGTCCCAGCAAGGCCAATGTGGTGGGGGTAGCCGTAACCAGCAATGGTTCCAATGTGCCACGCAACATTTCCTCGCGCAAATTGGCTAAAAAAGCCTGGCTGTTTAACTCCAGATATTTGGAAAACGCCCCACCAATGAGGACAAACGTAAAGTAGGAGCCACCCTCCACGTTGTTTACCCCGGAACGTTGTAACAGGCGGTCTAAAAAGTAAAACATCAATACCGATAACACCATTGCCAAATAGCGGGTGACAAAGTTGAGTTTGTAGGCCCAGGCCAGGCGAAAGTTGTGGGTGGTCAGGGTGATGAGTTTGTTCATGAATGGGTGCTAAAGTGGGCCACGATACGCCGCAGAGATTCGTCGTCTACTCGCTGATAGGTTTCTAACTGCCCACCTGTTTGTTGGATGGTTTCTAAAACGGTCAACCAGACGGTTTCATCGGCCAGGGCAATGTCGAAAACGGCCGTTCCTAACCCCTCCGATACCTGCTCAACAGCCTCTACACCTGGGGTGTTTTGCCATGTTTGGGCCAGGGTCGCCACAGGCCCCTTCACCACCACGCGGAACAGGGCGCGGCGGGGTAATCGGGCTGCCAGTTCGGCCGGGGTACCAATAATCTGGATTCGGCCGTTTGCCAAAATCACCACCCGGTCGCAAAAGTGATCCATTTCATACAGCTCGTGGCTGATAAATACGATTGTTTTTTGCTGTTTTCCCACCAGTTCTGTTTTAATTAGCTCTTTGACAAAGTCGCTGGTTTGTACGTCCATACTTTTGGTGGGTTCATCCAGAAACAGGATGGGGGGATCATGCACCAGGGCGCGGGCCATATTGAGCCGCTGTTTTTGGCCGGTGGAGAGGGTTTGTGTTTGAACGGCCGTTTTTGTTTCCAGGCCAAACAGGTGCAAAACGTACTGAACTCGTTCCTGAATGTGGTGGCGGGGGACGTTTTGCATGGCGGCGTAGAAGGCCAGATTGTCATAAGCAGATAAACGGCCGTAAAAGGAACGTTCATCGGCCGTTACCAACCCAATGGAAGCCCGCACCTGTAATGCCTGTTTCACCACCTCAAACCCATTAACAACGGCCGTTCCGCTGCCAGGTTCCAATAGGGTCGTTAACAGCTTCACAATGGTGCTTTTACCCGCTCCATTTGGCCCAAACAGCCCAAATAACTCCCCAGGGAAAACGTCAAAGGAGATGTCCTGAACGGCCGTAACCTGCCGCCTCCCTGCGCCATACGTTTTGCATAACTGCCTGGCAATAATGATGGGATTTGGAGTCATCAAGAATTTTTCTCTTTTGCCCTCTGTTGTTTCCCGCTCATGTTTCACGTTTCACGTTCCCCACCCGCTTCCGCACCACATGGTACAACCGGTCACTGTTGATGAGGAGATAACACAACGGCCAAAACGGGGTGTTGACCAGGCGCGGGTACCGTTTGCTCAGGTTTTGCCGACGCGGAAAGAGGGAGCGTAACCAGAAAGCGATTTTGTCGCGGCGATGGCGAGCCAGTTTATCAGCCAGGTCGAAGCCGATGCCACTGCGCGAAATGGGGTTCGATTCGGAGTTTTCTGCCAGTTGGCTGTTGTCTACCCATTCCAACAGTTTGGGTGGGCAGTTGGTGCGAAGGTGGTGGCGGATGGCCGGGGGAACGGCCGTTTCTGGGGCATATTTCAGGGTGAATCCCAATGCCGGATAGACAAACCGTGCCCCATGCGGTGGTACTAACTTTTCAAAAGTTGCCCAATCCGATGCGCTCATCCTGGCGGCAATTTTGCGGATGTCGTCAATTTGCATCAAACGGCCGCGTTGAATGAGCCAATCGCTGGTGGCATGGGCGCAGACATGGTGGAGCAGGACGGGCGGGGGAGGGGTGAGGAGGGAGGGGGGAGGGGGGAGGAGCGAGGAGCGAGGAGCGAAAAACGGCCGTTTTTCGCTCCATTGCCACAGTTGCGGGGCCAGTTCGTAGCCAATGCCTGCATACTCCTCGCGCAGGGTGTAATGCACTTCCAACGGGTGCACATTATCGGCTGCCCACACATTTTTTTGCCGTTTGCCTCGCACAAACACCTCGTCCTCGGCCGAACGGGAGTAAAACTCATACCCTAACTGGTATACCACCTCCAGGGTGCGCCGCAAATCGGGTTGGCGGATGAGGATGTCCAGGTCGGCCATCGGCCGTTGCAGGGAGTCGGGGTAGTAGTGGGCGGCCAGCACTGCTCCCTTGAGGGGAATGGCGGCGATGCCAACCTGCTCCAACGCCTGCAATAACTCGACACAGTTGTTTAACATGCGGCGGGTGCGCTCGCGGCTATCCATATCCAGGGCAAATAACCGCTCTTGCACTGCCTCTGGCACGGCTACCCCCGTCTCTCGAATACGGGCTACCAGCCAGGGTAAGGCGTTGTGCCAGTAAACCACCCACTCGGCAGCTTCCCATTCAGCCAGTGACCAGGCGGAAACGGCCGTTTCATCCCCACCAGGCAACCACCGCGCCAATGTATTGGTCACATCGGCTAATTTATCGGGCGGTAGGGCAGGGCGGGCGTAATAATCCATGAGGGAAAATGGTGAATTGTGAATAAGAAATGGTGAATGGTGAATGGAACGGAGGATTAAGCAAGTGCCAATGTTAATCGTTCCCGACCTATGGCAGTAACCAACACTTTGGAGGCATTGAAGATTTCTAAACCTGGCGGCTCATCATGTTCATCAAACTCTATCGTAATATCTTCGGATAACTCGGTGAAATGATGTTCTTCACCTTCACGTATCACGAAATAAAGTATGTTATTTTCCTCATCATAATGTAATACAGACTTGTTATTCATGTGTCCACTTTCCATAATAGCTACAAATCGCACGGTATGATGGTTTTTATACTGTTGTAATATCCAGGGCGATATTACGGTAGGGCAGAGCGAGCGTAATAATCCATGAGGGAGATTAGAGATTAGAGATTTGCAAATCTCTAATCTCTAATCTCTATAATTGTCCAGAGGTAGCATCTACCTGGTTCATCCAGGCCAGGTAGGCTGGGTCTTGGTAGCGGTTTAGGTGGAAGGCAGGGGCGTAGTCGGGCAGGGGAGTGCCAGTGATGTAACAGGCCAGCAACTCGGCGGCGGCTTGTGAGGCCATAATGCCATACCCGGAGAGTGCGCCAATAAGGTAGGCTCCCTTGACGGACAAGGGGCAGGCCAGCAGCCGATTTTCCCGCGTTTTGCAGTAGTAACCACCATCTAAATACGGCCGTTCCAACTTCTCCAG
>CAZPEJ010000503.1:0-4217 GCA_964585465.1 uncultured Ardenticatenaceae bacterium | reverse complement strand
GCCAGCAATCCGCTGGGGTTGGGTAATTTTTGTAGCCGTTCCGCCAGGCGGCAAACAAAACTGGACATATAGTTCCAGATTTCCAGGCCCGTGAACCCCTCCACCGGCCAATCGTGCCAGCCCAGGTTCGGATAATCCACCAGGGGAAAATCCTTCTCGTGGGGATGGGCCAGAAAACAGTACCCCCCGGTGGCTTTTACCTGGTTTATCAAATTTTGTGGATCGGCGGCATAACAAGAAAGCTCCTGTTCTGCCCCATACACCAACAAATGGCTGGCCTGGGGGTTGCGCCGCGCGTTGTGAACTTCCTCACCAGCCAGCAGCAAAACACGGCCGTTTTCATTCCGGTAATACCCCTCCAACCGATTCACCCACACATTGTGGTCAGTAACAATGATAAAATCCAAGCCAGCCCGAATCGCATCCTCCGCAATCTCTTGGTGCCACTTTTCTCCATCACTGTACGGTGTGTGCATGTGCATATTGCCGATGGCTTCGTACATAGTTTGTGTCCTCTCGTGACGAGAATGGTTATATCAGGTATTATCCCGCCAATTGTACACTGACAAAGGGCGTAAACTGACATTTTCATTGAGATTGGAGATTAGAGATTTTCCAATCTCCAATCTCCAATCTCTAATCTCCTTCAGCCAAACGTCAACTCATCACCTTATGTCGTATAAATGATTGTACCTGACTTTATCAATCCATGACTATCCCCGAAGTTCTTGTTTTTTTGCTCATCATGTACGTGCTCATTAACCCGATCATGGGAGCCTATAGTTTCACCCACCCACCGCGCATCCGTATCTCCTTTCGTACCCCAGAAGATTTAGCTGTTCCTTATGACAAAGTGACGCTGGTTGCCACAGATGGGGTGGAGCTAAAGGGGTGGTACATTCATTCACAAAATGGTGCGGCCGTTATTTTGTTACACGGGCATAGCGGCAACCGCCTGGGGTTGATGTTTCACGCGGAAAAGCTGGTTCAAGCTGGGTATGGGGTATTGATGTTTGACCTGCGGGCACATGGCAACAGTGGTGGCCGGATTTTTGCTCGCAGCGAAGCAGGGGTGCAGGATGTACAAACGGCCGTTTCCTTCCTCAGCAAACGAGCCGATGTCCAGGCAGGCAAAATCGGGGTGATGGGCTTATCAGTCGGCGGGCTGTTTGCCCTACACGCCGCCGCCCGCACGGTTGCCATCCATGCTGTAGCCACCGATGGGGCCAGCCCGGCCACCTTGAGCGACCTGCCTGCGCCGCGCTCCTTTTTAGACCGTTTCCTGCGTTATCCGGTACAACGGTATTATCTGGCCGCCAGCCAGTGGTTTGCCCGCCAGCCAGAACTCACCCCCAGCCTGTCCATTATTCCCCGCCTGCGCCAGCCGTTGTTATTTATCTCCACCGGCCGGGGGGTGGAACAGCGGATGGTGCGCCAGTATTACGCAGTTGCCAAAACCCACAAACAGTTGTGGGAAGTGCCAGAAGCAGAACACGCCAATGGCTGGCTGGCCCGCCCGGCCGAATACACCCATCAGCTAATCTCTTTTTTTGATTATGCCCTGCTGCACAAAGAGTTGCCTCCTCCACCAACAGCCAGTGTGGAAAACTTTCAAGGCAAAACGGCCGATTCTTCCGCCCCTCACATTGCCTACGATGCCACCCTCTCCCTGGCAGCCGCCAACGGAATTGCGTTATTGATATTCCCCCTGGTTTATCTGTTGTTGTTTGTGCCCTACCAGATGATTTGGGGAGTTTCCTTCTGGCAACTGATTTCAATACAAAATTACCCGCCCTGGTGGGTCGTGGTGCCCCTGTTTATTGGCAGCATTTTGGTACACGAACTGTTGCATGTGGTGGGGTATCGCTGGGTTGGCAAGGTGGATAAAACGGCCGTGTTACTTGGCATGAACTGGAAACTACTCACCCCCTACGCCCATTGCAAAGCCCCCCTCACCGCTCGCGCCTACCGCCTGTCGGTCATCTTGCCTGGTTTGCTGCTGGGTGTTCTGCCTGGCCTCATTGGCCTGCTGCTAGGCTCCTCTTTTTGGGTGGTCTGGGCCGCCCTGATGCTGGTAACGGCCGGTGGAGACGCGGCCATCTTGTGGGCAGTGCGTGATGTGCCAGCCGAAACCCTGGTATTAGATCACCCCACACGGGCGGGTTGTTCTGTCTTAAAAGAGCCTGGAGAAATGGAATGATCAACTGGTTTCGTGGTTATTATCGCCTCATTCTAGCGGGGATTACCCTGGGGTTGGGCGGCCCTTTTATCACCATTGCCGCCGCTTTACCCATCAAAATCAAAGGGTTGCCTCTGGCGATGTGGGCCTTAAAAGCCCTGGTAACACTCATCTTGTTACTGCTAAACGTCAAAGTGAGTTCACCCCAACCAGAAAAATTGCAACAGCATCAGGGGTTTGTGTTTCCCAATCACATTTCTTTTCTCGATATTTTGGCCCTGGTACGAATCGCCCCCATGCGGTTTTTGGCGCGGGATGGGGTGCGGAAATGGCCGGTGGTGGGCATGATTGCGGCAGCCATTCAATGTGTTTTTGTCAACCGCGACGATAAACAGTCGCGTAGTGAAGCCCGTTCTTTGTTGACCCAGGTAGACCGTTTCCCACCCATCGCCTTGTTCCCAGAGGGGAAACGGGGGCCGGGTAATGAACTGTTGCCGTTTCGGTATGGGGCGTTTGAAATTGTTTTGCAAGGGGAAATTCCCTTTTTGCCTTGTGCCATTGTGTATCAACCGCTGGAAATTGGTATTTGGCGGCGTAGTGAACACTTTTTTAAGGCGTTGTGGCGGCTTGCCAGATACCCTGGCCCGTTACAGGTTCAGGTGATTCCGATGGATGTCATTCAACCGACGGCCGAAATGGATGTGGTCAAACTTTCGACAGCGGTGAGGGAACAGATAACGGCCGTTTTGTCACGCGAAAACGGATTTTTATCATGATCAACACCGCACGCGGCCTCTACCGCATGATACTCATCAGTTTTGTCCTGGGGTTTGGCACTTTGTTCATTCTGGCAACAGCCTGGGTACCTGTTCGTGTGAGCGGGGTACGCCTGTGCGCCTGGCCCATCACCTGGATGGCTCACGCCTTTGTGCGCCTGTTTAACATCCGTTACACCTGCCTGGAAGCGGAGCGCATTCGTCAACACCGGGGGTTTATCTTTCCCAACCATGTCTCTTACCTGGATATCGTCATGCTCATTCACATCCTGCCGATGCGTTTTGTCAGCACTTATGAGGTGCGGAACTGGCCTTTTATTGGTTGGATTGCCCGCGCCATTGACACAGTTTTCCTCAACCGGGGAGACAAAGGTTCACGCGAGCAGACCCGCCTGGCATTGGCCCAATTATCACCTTACCCACCGATTGTGTTGTTTCCAGAGGGAGGAATTTTTGATACGGCCGTTCCCCTTCACCCCTTCCGTTATGGCGCGTTTGAGATTGCTGCCCAGGGCAGTGTTCCCTTTTTGCCCTGTGTGCTGCTCTATGACCATCGGGACGTGGTAGCCTGGAAAAATGAATCCTTTTTACAATCTGTGTGGCGGTTGGCCCGGTTTCCTGGCCCGGTGGAAGCGCGTGTTTTTGCCCTGAAAACCGTCAACCCCACCCCAACCGACAGCCCCAAACAGCTGGCTTTGGAGGCACATGGGGCAATGGAGGCCATTCTTACTTACACCGGCCATGAGGAACAGGTGTTAGAGGCTGGCATTTAAGCGGTATTTTTGCACAGCCGCCGCTCGGTGTTGCCTGTGCAAAACACAGTTCTGGCCTGGCAGTTTGTTGGAAAGGTGGCAATGGAACGCGGATAACGCAGGTATGACGGGTTTTCGCGGATTTTTTCCGATGGTCTTATCCGCGCGACTGATGTGTTATTCGGCCGTTCTCCGCCAGACTGCCAGGGTTCGTGACTTTTCTCCAGGGTTGGGCGACTGAAAACTTGGGAACGCGGGTTGAATAACCTACGAGAGATTGGAGATTGGAGATTGGAGATTGAACTAATCGTTAATCTCCAATCTCGGTTCTGTAAGTTGTTTAATTTTCATCCCTTACCGGTAAATTTGTCACGGTTTTCAGCAATCCCTGTAGGCGCGAAATCCTTTTCGCGTCCCAACATATTGTAGGCGCGAAATCCTTTTCGCGTCCCAGCGTATGGTAGGCGCGAAATCCTTTTCGCGTCCCAACACCCACAAATTAACGCGATT
>CAZPEJ010000502.1:0-4231 GCA_964585465.1 uncultured Ardenticatenaceae bacterium | reverse complement strand
CGGGTGATGCTCACAGATTTCCTGCTCACCAGTTTGCCAGAGGGGCAACCCCTGGCAGAAAACCTGGCCTATGTAGCCCCTGAACTGGCAGATGGGAAACGGGTAGACGGCCGTTCCGATATTTACGCCCTGGGAATTTTGCTCTTTTACCTCACCACCGGCCGACCACCCTTCACCCCCACCCAACTGTATGACATTGGTGGCCTGGATGTACCCTCCCCCCGCACCTGGGTGCCAGAAATCCCCGAAGGGTTAGAACGCCTCATCCTCAAAGCCACTGCCCGCAAATTGACGGATCGTTATCGCTCGATGGAGGAGTTTGCCCTGGCTTTGCGCCGCGACATTGGCAACCTGCCACAAGGCACACCCGCCACCCAATTTGCGGCCACACCTGCTCCGGTGGCCCCGCCTCCACCGGCCGCCCCTCGACCAGCCTTCACCCCCACCCCCGGCCAGGTGATTTCGTCGGAAATGGGGGTAATCAAAATCACCGCCCCCGGCGAACCACCCAGCTACTTTCCCTTAAAAACATGGCTAGTAACCATTGGGCAGATACCAGGCAACGACATTGTATTGCCTGGAGAAGCTGTAGCGGACAAACACGCCCGCCTGCAACACCAAACAGATATTGGCTGGGGCATTGTGGCCGTTGACAATCGCAACAAGACCTATTTAGAAGATAGTCCTTTGTTAATTGACGTGTGGCAGCCCATTCAAACTGGGCAAAAGGTAGGGGTTGGCCCGTATGTGTTGGAGTGGCATCCTAACATTATGGTGCCAGACAACGCCCCCGTTTATGTGGCCCCCGACACAAAACGGCCGCCTGATTATCATGTCGTTCGCCAACCCCAGGGGTTACTGCTTTCCCTTAAACCCGCCCGTGTCACGGTGGCACCGGGCAGTTTGGCGGCACAAACGCTGGAAATGGAGAACCGGGGCAAACGAACGGTGTATGTGACGTTGGGAGTGAACGGGGTTCCGGCTGAATGGATTGTGATGGAGGATAAACCGATTCGCCTGGTGCCACAACAACGGGTAATCGTGCCGCTTTCTATCCAACCACCCCGCAACAGCAGTGCCACCGCCGGGTCACACAGTTACCAGATAACGGCCGTTTCCCCAGACGGCATTGACAATGAAGGGGGGCAAGCCACTGTTACTGTTTCCCCATTTAGCCAATTCCTGGTCGAACTACAACCTTCTGCCATGCGCCATCGCAAAACAGGCGAAGTGGTTTTAACCAACGACGGCAACACACCGGATCGGTACGTCTTAACGGCCGAAGATTCGGCCCGCGAAGCTATTTTTGAGTTACCAGGCAGTGCGGTGGAACTGGCACCCGGCAATTCCCAAACCTTTCCCATTCGCGCTACCGGCCGTAAACAGAAGCTGTTTTTGATAACCAAGGTGTTGCCTTTTGAGTTGCGCGTCAAATCGGAGGAAAAGAGTAGCTCTACCAGGGGTTTGGTGATTGTGCCACCCATGTTTCCCTTAAAACTGCTTTTTGCCCTGTTGGCTCTGTTGTTGCTGGCGGTTTTGCTCTTTTTCGGCTACCGCCAATGCAACCAGGACCCTGAGTTTTTAGGCGGGTTGTGCGGCGCAGAACCAACACCCACCCCAACGGTTGCCGCCCTGGTCGCCACAATCCCACCAACTGAGGTGATTGCGGCGGTTGCCACCGAAACGGCCGTTCCCATCACCCCCACCCCCGGCGAAGTGATCCCAGCCACACCCAATAATCGAGAGGTGATTGGCATATCGGTGGAAGGAATACCTATTGAGGCGTACCGCTTTGGCAATGGGGCAAATGTGATTATTTTTGTGGGTGGGATTCATTATGGTTATGCTCCCAGTTCGGTGCGGCTGGCAGAAGAGGTGATTGAGTACTTCACGGTCAACAGTTCGGCCGTTCCGCCGGGTGCCACCCTGTACATTATTCCCAACCTCAACCCCGATGCCACCGAATCCCCTGGGCAAAAGGAAGGGCGTTTTAATGCCAACGGGGTAGATTTGAACCGCAACTGGGATTGCCGATGGCAAGCTGATGCCTATGTAGTGGATGGTTATCTCCCTGGCAGCGGTGGCAGTGCATTACACTCGGAGCCGGAAACCATCGCTTTGCGCGATTTTGTGGAGCAAAAACAGCCGGTGGCGGTGCTGGTGTGGGACGCAACGGTAAGCAATCAAGGGGTGGTTTCCCCTGGTCAATGTGCCGTTGATCAGGCAGGGGATGAAACAACAGATTCAGAATCTTTAGCCGCGTTGTATGCCGATGCCATCGGGTATGCCGCCCGGCAAGCCAACCCCGATTTGAAGTTTACCGGAGATGTCACCGATTCATTGGCGGATCAGGGGATTCCCTCTGTTTTTGTGCTGCTGGATAGTTTTGGTCGTGTCTCGCTGGAGGATCAGTTGCCGGGGATTGAGGCGGTGTTGACAAGTTATGGGGAGTAGGGCGTATTGCACAAATGGAATACGCCATAAACATGATTGGAATTAACTTTATGTCGCGCAGAAACCCTCTGCGTCACTGCGCCTCTGCGCGAGAAACCTTATTGTCGTTCAAGGGTTTGTAACAAGTTGGCGAAATCGGCCGTTAATGGGGCGGTGATGAGACAGGGCAGGTGGGTGACAGGGTGGGTAAAACGGGTTTGCTGGCAGTGCAACGCCTGGCGAGAGAGCAAGGGTAACGCCGTTTTATTCTTACACCAGGCCAGATAAGTTTCATCATCCATCGTGTACAGCGCATCCCCAACAATCGGATGACCGATAGCCGCCAGATGAACCCGAATTTGATGAGTACGGCCGCTTTTGGGTGTAATTTTTAACAGGGAGTAATCGGCAGAAAACGGCCGAATCACCTCATACACTGTAATAGCTTCTTTGGCTGCTGTGACGTTTTCCACCCCAAAACGGGGCACTGTGGCCCCTGCTACTTTGCCAATGGGCAGGTCAATCACCCCGGTGGCCTGTGCTGGCACCCCCACCACCAACGCCAGATACGTTTTTTCCACCTGCTGTTCCAGGAATTGCTGGGCGACGGATGGCACCACAGTTTTCTCTTTTGCCACCAAAACCACCCCAGAGGTATCTTTATCTAACCGATTAATTAACTGTGCCTCTGGGTAAGGCGGGGTGTGGTTTTCTCGCAGGTGATACATCAAATTAGCCCGCACAAATTTACCTTTGTCATGCACGCGCAAGTTAGCGGGTTTATTGATACCCAATAACCAGTCGTCTTCGTACACGATGGCGTAATCGAAGTTGGCGGGTGGGATTTCAACCTCTGGCAATTCGCAGGTGACGACATCCCCTTGTGTTACCAGCGTATCGGGTGAACAAACCTGGCCGTTGCACAACACCCGGCCGTCTGCGGCTAACTGCTGCCACGCGGCGAACGGCCGATACGTGAAACGAGTCGCCAGATAGTCAACCAGGGGCACTTGCTTAAAAGCGGCCGTTACTTTGGAAGAAACTTGCATTTTTTGTTTGGTAAGGATACCGGGGGCATAGAGATTGGAGATTGGAGATTAGAGATTTGCCAATCTCCAATCTCTGATCCCCTTCAGCAAAACATCAATTTATGACTTGATGCCGCATAAACCAATCGGCCAAATCGCGCATTCCCTGAGCATTTAATTTATGACCGGTGGGGTACTCTCGGTAGGTCAACTGGGCATGGCTGAGGCGCAGAGCGGCGGCACACGCGGTTGCCACTGGGTAGGGGATGGTGCTGTCTTCGCTGCCGACAGCCATAAAAACGGGCAAATCGAGCAGGGGCAGCCGCGCCAGCGAACTTTCTGCCCCAGTGGGCATGAACCCAACCAGGCCCGCAATGCCCTGTACCAGGCGTGGGTGTTGAATGGCAGTGGCATAGGCGGTGGCGGCTCCCTGGCTAAACCCCATCAAGTAGACGTGGCGTAAATCTGCGTTGTACAACTGGGGCAAGGCTTGAATAAAATGGAAAACGGCCGAAACAGCTGATGAAAACTGGCGCAAAGTCGGCCACTCACCTGGCTGGCGGGGAAGCCAGGAAAAACCTCCGTCTGGGTCTGGTTCGATGGCGCGGGGGGCTACCAACAACCAATTGGGCGGTACAGCACGGGCAAATACCCACATCACCTCTTCGTTGCCGGCCCGCCCATGAATCATCACCACAGTGGGGTGGGGGCCAGCGGTTGAGGGGCGCAAAACACGGTGGGGCAAAACGGCCGTTTGCAGAGCAGCGTCG
>CAZPEJ010000501.1:0-4232 GCA_964585465.1 uncultured Ardenticatenaceae bacterium | reverse complement strand
CTTTACCCGCATACTTACCTGCCAAAACCCCCTGGCAATACAGTGAGGGGGTAGTGTGTGGGAAGAATAACGGCCGAATAACCCCATAGTTGGATGGTGATAAAAGTTGTAGGGTCATTTACAATCTCCTTTTGTTTAATTTGCCAATCACTTTATAACGATTGTATTTTTTGATTTGATACTTGTCAAATTAAATTGTATAATCTGATTTGCAATTACTAAGATAACCGATGGATTGGTCTCGGCCGATTTTGCAGGGTGGGGCCAAAAACATCGCCTATCACTAACAGGTACTCAAATGAAAGAAAAGAACCCAATACAACTAGAAAACGCGGCCAGCATGAGCGAAATAGAACGACTGGAAGCGATGTTTTTCAACATCACAAATACAGCCATTCAAAACCTGGAAAATAATTTAGCAGTTGCCGAGGCGATGGGAGATCAGGCAAATAAAAAGGTGTACCACATTCAAATTGGCATGTTCCGCCACGCCCAAAGTATCTTCCAATTCTCCAAACAGTATGCATCTGATAAACGGTGGAAAAATGACGACCCAACCCAATAACCCCAACAGAGAAGAAAACCTGGAAGCCAGAGCGCAGCTTTTCAAATCTCTGGGGCACCCGGTGCGTTTGTTGATTATGAACCTGGTGATGGACAAGGCGCGGCACGGGGAAGAGTTGGCTGCTATCTTGAACCTGAACCCGGCTACTGTGTCCCACCACTTGAGCAAACTGGCAGAAGCGGGGCTGTTGCAGGCACAAAAGGATCAATATTATCAAACGTATTCGTTGGCTCAGGATGTGCTAAAACGGACACTAGAGGAAGTAATCCGCTTGCCACAACCAGATTTGCGGGCACAGGTGCAGCCCGATGAGTACCGCGAACGAGTGTTAAGGATTTTTTTCAAATACGGCCGTCTTAAAAAAATTCCCACCCAACGCAAAAAACAACTCATCATTCTGGAACATATCGCTCAAGATTTTGAGCCAGATCGGGCATACAGCGAGATGGAAGTCAATCGTATCCTGGTTGAATTTAATGATGACGTAGCCTGGTTACGCCGTTCCCTGGTAGAACACCAACTAATGAGCCGCGAAAATGGCGTTTACCGCTTAACCATGTCGCAAACCTGATACAACAAACGTTGAGTATAAAAAGGAGTGTTTCGGATTTTATGGGGTTTGCTGTGAAACGTAAAACGTGAAACGTGAACGCTTTATGGTCACGTTTTACGCATCACGTTTCATTGGTTGTCAACTCCTTGAATTCCCAAAGAGCCTAAAAAAGCACCTGTATAAAACCTTCAACTTTCACCCTCAAGACAGCAACAGGTAGTTTAAGGAGAATTAAACGATGATCAAAAGAATAATAATCACCATTCTGGTAATGGGGTGCCTGTTCACGGCCACCTATCATGCAGTATCAGGGAAAACAACCTCTACTGACCTGGTCACAGTACGTCTGTCAGATCGCACAGCTACCGTATACAACATAGTTCGGCAGCCCGAAATTCAAACTGGCAGCGTGGGGGCACACGTCCTTTGGGCCGAGTTTGTTCAGTTTGATCCGCCCAACGACATCATAGACTCTGATCTTTTTTATGCTCACTTGCCCACCGGGCAGGTTACTCGCTTAACAGCCACACAGGGAAGCGTTGGTGAATATGTGTTAGCGGTAGGCACCGATAACCACGCTTATATAGCCTGGAGTGAAGATACTTTAACAGATGAAGAACACGACCTGTTTTTCTGGAAAACGGGGATGGTCTCACCCATTCACTTGAGCGACACAAACCTTACAACCCTGAATGCAGACCATATTTACCTTGTTTTGGATCAGGCTAACGAAGCTCATATCTTTTGGTCAGAAGTCGTGGAGGAGACGTTTACTGCCAAAATCTTTCACTGGTCAGAAAGCAATGGCGTGGTCGTATTAACAGATGGGGAACCTGGTTTCTTTGGCACAAATGTTGTGAGGGTTTATGGGGTAGCTGTACATAATAACGTCATTCATGTATTGTGGGAAGAGCCAGTCAGTAAAGGAGTACAACTGTTTCACTGGAATTCCCAAACCCAAACACCTGTCAATTTAAACACAGAAGGAATAGACGGAGACTCCGATCTTTCAGGACTATTCATCAATGAGTCTGGAACCCTTCATGTCGTTTGGCGACATGACCCATACTTTGTACAGGACATTAGACTTTATCATTGGGATTCAACCAATGGGCAAAGTCACTTGATTACTGAAGACGGTTCTTACCGAATTTTGTTACAAGACGGAAATGGGAATGCTCACGTTCTTGAGGATGACGATGGTGTGACTTATCACTGGGATAGTGTGAACCAAACGCTACAAGCTATACCCCAAACAGCGGACTATATATTAAACATCTTATATGGAAATGGCAGGGAAGGAAATCACATTCATTTGGCATGGGCAAATGAAGACAGTAATTGGCCTGGGCATTTAAACGATGTTTTTTACTGGCGATCTGATATGGCAGAACCTATAAACGTCACTGATCATGCTGCTGGCCCAGCAGACGTTACCCAAATTCAATTTACAGTAGATGAAACCAATACAGCCCATGTTCTGTGGGGTGAGGGGGAAGAATACTATTATTACAACCAAATGGATACTATCACCCAAGTGCTGAGTGGCACTCTGCGCCTACCACCCGGAATGACCATGCCGCGCATTAGACCAGACAGGGCCCATTTTGGAGATATTATTGTTGGGACAGGTGGAGCAGCGTATGTTTTATTTAACTCCTCCGAAAATAATACACTTTCACCCTATTTTCTATGGCAGTCTGACACAAATAGTGCGGTAGCCGTACCGGCCGTTTACGGGGTTACTTCTCCCGACCTGCGAATGCTTTGGTTAGATAGTGCCGGAACACTCCATGCAGCCTGGAAAGATAATAGCCTGGCAGGAGAAGAGTTTAGCAATCTGCATTACTGGGATCCAATTCGTGGCTCTCAGGACTTAACTGATAACAGCGAAACAAGTGGGAGTATAGGAGAATCAGATGTCACAGCAGTTTCAGACCCGGTCGGAAATGTTTACATCATCTGGCGAGAGTTTAGCTCCATAGCAGATAAATATGAGGTGTATGCTGCTTACACCCCTATTGAATACTCCCACTTTATCTACCTACCAACAGTACAGAGATAGCTTTCCCAACAAATGGTGGCAGTTTGCGAAACTGCCACCATCTGGAAATGTTAGATGTCTTCAATTATCCATTTTCGTGGGTCAAACTGTCTGGTTGGCACAACAGCCAGGCATCTTGGCCTGCTTTTAAGGCCAGCAAGGCGGGATGATTGTGATAAAAGCCGTGATAACGCTCCGGCAACAAGGCGGCAATCTGCACCATAATGAATGTTGTATAAGCGGTTAAATCTTGCCCCTTCGCCCGACGGCCGATTTCCGGCAACAAAAAGGGTTTTCCCACCCGCACCTCCACCGGCGTAAAACGTAACCGTTTGACATTGGCAAAGAGTTGATCCGTATTCACCAACCCCACCGGCAAAACAGGCACATTGGCGCGGCTGGCTAAATACGCCGCTCCATCTTTGGCAGCCATCAGGTGCCCCACCTTGCTGCGACTGCCTTCAGGAGCCAGGCCAAACACATACCCCTCTTTTAACGCCTGAAGGGCATCTTTTAACCCTTGCCGATCCACCTCACCACGCCGAATGTACACCGCCCCCAACCAGGTCATCAACGGCCCCCAGATCGGGTGGCTGCGCCACTTCTCCCCGGCAAAATACCGCCACTTCACCGCCGGAAAGGAAATGAGTAATAACGGCGTATCGGCCGTACTCATATGATTCAACACCACCAAATATGGCCCTTCGGCCGGGATATTCTCCTGCCCAGTCATTCGCACCCGCGCCAACAGAAATAAAGCCACCACTTTGAAAACAAATCGCATCAAATGAAATCGAAACATAGAGGAAATTGTATTGCGTATTGTGTATTGCGTAAAATCACCCCCGCGTTATCATCACCTACTTGCAGATAACTATTGGTAAAACATTCTGTAGCCAAATTCAAAATAACCATTACTTTCAATCAAACGATGCGACTAATAGTTATAGCAATATCTGATGAATACTCATTAACAAATTCATCTGATAACACAAAAGGAGAGTTAAGTCCCATGAAAGAACCTTTACTTCGCAGATCACCCATTTACCTGATCGCTGCCTTCTTCATAT
>CAZPEJ010000500.1:0-4234 GCA_964585465.1 uncultured Ardenticatenaceae bacterium | reverse complement strand
CAGGAGTGTTCATGGCTAACAATTATGATGTGATTATTGTGGGTGGGGGGCATAATGGGTTGGTAACGGCCGCTTATCTGGCTAAGGCTGGGGTGAAGGTGGTGGTGTTGGAGAAACGGCCGTTTCTGGGTGGCATCGCGGTGACAGAGGAGATTTACCCTGGTTTTCGGGTGGATAGTGTGTTGCATAATGCCGGGACATTTCGCCCTCAGATTGTGCGAGATTTATTCCTCAAGATGCACAACTTTGAGTTATCCATTCCCGATGCAGTGGTTTTTGCCCCGTTACCCGATGGCAACCATTTAACTTTGTGGCAGGATGTGGGTAGAACGGCGGCAGAAATCGGCCGTTTCTCAGCCAAAGATGGGGAAAAATTCCGCGAATACAGCGACACCCTCAGCAAATATGCCGCTTTTGTCGAAAACGCCTTGTCCCATGTGCCACCCAACCTGGGGCAACTTTCCGCCGGAACGGTGATGCCCTGGTTAGGGGTAGGGCGCACCTTCATGGGATTGGGTGGGCAAGATATGTATGGGTTGTTGCGAATGTTGCCCATGTCGTTGGAAGAGTTTTTAAGCGAATGGTTTGAGAATGAAACAGTGCAAGGGGTGTTGGCAGCTCCCGGCATCACCGCCATTCATCAAGGGCCATACTCCGGGGGCACAGCGTATGTTTTGTTGTATCACCATCTAGGGCATCGGCTGATGGGGTTGCCCAGCACAGGTTTTATTTATGGCGGGGTGAGCAAATTGTCGGAAGCATTAGCCAGCGCGGCACGGCAATTTGGCACCATGATTCGCCTGGTTTCTCCGGTGGGGCAAATTTTGGTAAAGGAGGGCAAAACATCTGGGGTGGTGTTGGAAAGCGGTGAAGAAATTTATGCCCCGGTGGTTGTTTCTACGGCCGATCCTTACCGCACATTTACCAAACTGATTGACCCGTATGAACTAGATACCCAATTTGTGCGTAATGTGCGCCATATCCGTTTTCGTGGGGTGACAGCCAAGGTGAATCTGGCGTTGAGTGGGTTGCCCGATTTTACTGCTTTGCGAAGCGGGGATCGGTCGCTTTTATACGGCCGTATTCAAATCAGCCCCAGTTTGATGTATTTGGAAGAGGCGTATACTGCCGTCAAATATGGTCGAATGTCGGAACGGCCGTATCTAGACATCCGCATCCCCTCCCTCACCGACCCCACCCTGGCCCCACCAGGGCAACATGTCATGTCCATTCTGGTGCAATATACCCCCTATCAATTGCGTGCAGGTACCTGGGCAGAGCAGCGAGAAACCTTGCAAGAGACGGTTTTGCAAACCCTGGAAGCCTATGCCCCCAATTTGCGTAGCCTCATTCTTTATAGCCAGGTTTTAACCCCGGCCGATCTGGAAAAAACCTATGGTTTGACCGAAGGGCATCTGTATCATGGCGAACTCAGCCTGGATCAACTGCTGCTGATGCGCCCTACACCTGAATGCGCCCAATACCGCACACCCGTACAGGGTTTATACCTGGGTGGTTCTGGCAGCCATCCCGGCGGCGGCATTACCGGCGAACCAGGCCGTCTGGCTGCCCAGGAGGTTTTGCGCGACCTGAAACGGTAATAAAAGTTACCTTTTTTCTTGCTTCCCAAGTACAATAGTTTGAACCCGCAACCAACCTTCAAACTCGAAACTTGGAACTCACAGCTTAAAACTCAACTCAACGGAGTAGTACATATGTCAGAAAATCGGCCGATCACCTTTCTTTGTTTAGCCACTGGATTCAAAGGATTCCCCTTTATTTATGAAGCCAAACGGCAAGGTTGCCGGGTTTTGATGTTGATTGCCGAAGAGCATAAAAACGAGGCATGGCCCTGGGACATGATTGATGAACGATTTTTTATGCCCAGCCTCTCCAAAGAACCCGATGTCACCTATGCGGTAAGTTACCTGGCGCGTACCCGCAAAATTGACCGGATTGTGGCTCTGGATGATTACGATGTAGCAACGGTAGCCCATTTGCGGGAACATTTACGCATTCCCGGCATGGGAGATACCACAGCTCGCCATTTTCGGGATAAATTGGCAATGCGGGTGCAGGCGCGGGATGAGGGGATTTTGGTGCCAGAGTTTTCGGCCGTTTTTAATTACGACGATTTGCGCGAGTTTATGCAACGTGTTCCACCCCCTTGGGTACTCAAACCCCGCTTCGAGGCCGGGGCCATTGGCATCAAAAAACTACACCACCCAGACGACGCATGGCGTGAACTGGATCACCTGGGCGATCAACAATCCTTTTACCTGATGGAGAAGTTTGTGCCAGGCAACGTATATCATGTGGATTCAATTATTTCAGAAAAGAAAGTCGTTTTTTCCGTTGCCAGCCAATATGGTGCCCCACCCCTGACGGTTTCACATGGTGGTGGCATTTTTACCACCCGCATTTTGCCCCCCGGCTCGGAAGATCGTCGTGGATTGATGGAAGCCAATAAAGAGTTAATGAAGGCGTTGCGGATGGTGCGAGGGGTGACTCATGCCGAATTTATCCGGGGTCATGAAGACGGCCGATTTTATTTCCTGGAAACGGCCGCTCGTGTGGGTGGGGCAAACATTGACCGCATGGTAGAAGCCGCCACCGACATCGTTCTCTGGGCCGAGGCGGCCCGTGTTGAAATCGCCCACGTCAAAAAAGAAACCTACCAACTTCCTACTGTCCGCCACCACTACGCGGGCCTCATTATTTGCCTGTCCCAACAAGAACATCCCGACCTTTCCAGCTATAACGACCCCGAAATTGTGTGGCGGTTAAACAATAAACCCTATCACGCCGGTTTGTTAATTGCTTCCCCAAACCACGAACGAGTAGAATACCTGTTAGCCCATTACCAGGAGCGATTTGGTCACGACTTTCTGGCCGTCGGCAAACCAAAAGAAGAAGTGAGAACAACGTTTTGATTGAGGTGTAAAAATCCTGTTGCACATTTACGCAATAGAATTTGATTTATTAACCGAGAAGACAGGAGGATGTGTTGTTATGTGGTATTCATGGTCAAGAGGTATATTTTTGATTGCACAATTGGTGCAAGAAGACGAAGACGGGGGGATTCCACCCCTGGTCTGGATCATTTTGTTGGCAATTTTAGTGGCTTTGATCATTTGGTGGTGGCTGCGTAGCCCCAGACAAAGCGAGACCCACCCCCACACCCACGAGGCCAGTCCGCGTACCGTTCAGCCCACCACCCATTCCTCAACCAGCCATGCCCCGGCAAGAACCGTTTCCCACGCGACTGTTCCCCCACCCCCGCCACCCCCCCCGCCGCCCGTTGTTGAGCCGGTTATGGAAGCGGTCAAGGCTGCCCCACCGCCTGTCATTGAACCGATGATGGAAACGGCCGCTCCTGAACCACCCCCGCCGCCACCACCCGCGAAACCCGACGATTTAACTATCGTGGAAGGAATTGGCCCGAAAATCAACGCCATTTTGCAAAGTGTGGGCATTACCACCTTCCATCAACTGGCAGAAACCCCAGTTAGTCGGTTACAAGAAATTATGTTAAGTGCCAATTTGCGTATTGCCGATCCAACCACCTGGCCGGAACAAGCTGCGTTGGCAGCCGCCGGAAAAATGGATGAATTGCAGGTCTTACAAGATAATTTGAAGGGGGGGCGGAAGGCTTGATAGGTTTCAGGGAACAAGTTTCAGGTTTCAGGTTGAAAAGCTAGAAACAGTTATACATGAAACATCATCGGTATTAACTTTATGTCGCGCAGAGACGCGGAGGCGCAAGGAGGGAAACGCTCTGCGGCTCTGCGCTTCTGCGCGAGAAACCTTAATTCCGATAAACTTTAACAAAATTCAAGTCGTTTTTTGTGGTTTTGCCTCAGATAGCTTCTTAATTGCAGAAAAATCCGCGTTGATCCGTTTAATCCGCGTTTACCCGCGTTCCATTTTCTGGTTTTACAAACACCGTACCTGAAAACTGCCTTCTTATAACCCAAACAGTTGCCCGGTGTACCCGATTTCTACACCCGCCGCCAACACGGCTTGTTGTTCGGGGCTGTGTTGATCCAAAACGGGGTTGGTGTGGTTAAAGTGGGTCAGCACCAGTTGACAGGGTAGATCGGCAAAAAGCGACAGGGTGTGTGGCACCAGGGGGTGGGCGACAGGGGAACGGCCGTTTAACTCGGCCACGCTGTAAAATGAAGCATCCACTACTGCCCACGCCACCTCTGCCAACTGCTCCCCGGCTCTTGGC
>CAZPEJ010000499.1:2918-4246 GCA_964585465.1 uncultured Ardenticatenaceae bacterium | reverse complement strand
CCATGCGCCTGGTAGAAGGTGTATCAGGGCGGCACATGCTGATTTATTACCTGGCAACAATCACTTCCCTGTTACTCTTTACCTTTTCACCCCAGGCACAACCATTTATCTTAACCGAGTTACTGGGCATTCCAGAGGCGGAGCAGGGGGTATTAAGCGGTAATGTGGCCTTTTTTGCCGAGTTGGTCATTCTGGTGTCTATCGGCGGTTGGGGCGTGTTATCAGACAGGCTGGGGCGGCGGTTTGTTTTTGGTGCCGGGTTTTTGCTCATGTCGGCCGGGCTTTATTTGACAGCTTCAATAACGGCCGTTTACCAACTCTACCTGTTTCGCGGTCTGTTAGCCCTCGGTTCGGCGGCTGTCACCACCATGATCGCCACCGTCATTGCCGATTATGTAGTAGATGAAGACCGGGGCAAGGGTGCAGGTTTCCAGGGCATTGGCAACGGCATCGGGGCACTGCTCACCGTTTTCCTTTTGCTACGGTTGCCAGACATATTCCAATCGGCAGGTAACACCGCAACCGAAGCAGCCCGCAGCACCTATCTCATCGCTGCCGCCATTGCCGGAATTTCGGCCGTTATCATGTGGCTGGGGTTACAGGGGCGCACCAGATTACAAAAAGAGCAACACAAAAATTGGTTACAACGGTCACGCGAAGGGTTCGGGGCCGCTCGTGATCCTGGTGTGGCATTAGCTTATGCTGCCGCGTTTATTTCGCGGGGCGACCTGGCGGTAGTAGGGACTTTTTTCACCCTATGGGCCACTACCTATGGCACTCGTGAAGCGGGGTTGAGCGCAGCCGAGGCGTTGGCTTCGGCCGGGGCCGTGATTGGTATTTCTCAAACGGCCGCTTTGTTAGCAGCTCCTGTTTTTGGTCTGATGGCAGACAGGATGAATCGAGTAACGGCCGTTCTCATCGCCCTCGGTATATCGGCCGTTGGGTATGGCTCCACCCTTCTGGTAGACAATCCACTCAGTGGCACCATCTTTCTCAGTGCTGCCCTCATCGGCCTGGGCGAAATCAGCGGGGTCATCGCTAGTGGTGTTCTCATCGCCCAACAAGCCCCCCGCGACATTCGTGGCTCCGTCATTGGCGTATTCAGCCTTTGTGGGGCAATTGGGATTCTCGCCGCCACCGGCATTGGCGGACAACTCTTCGACAACTGGCGGCCCCAAGGGCCATTTTTGCTTTTTAGCGGCTTCAGCATTGTGGTTCTACTCTGGGGACTCACCATCCGGCACAAAATAGTGCCCCTCAATGAACGCATTGAAGGAGTTGGTGGCGGGCATTAGGCAAATGGAACACTTGATGCACGGGGCACGGGG
>CAZPEJ010000499.1:0-2818 GCA_964585465.1 uncultured Ardenticatenaceae bacterium | reverse complement strand
AAAAGCTGGCTTCAGCCAGCGTCATTTTTAGCACGGCCATTAATGGCCGTGCCCGTGAATGGCCGTGCGCCCCCAAAACCTGCACCCTACGCCCCGGCCAATGCCGTGCGACCCTGCATTTGGCGCACCAGATCACCTAGTTTGTAATCTGTCCACAGCACAGAACCAGCAAACAACACTTCGCCAATGTTACCGAGTAGCAAGATAGAGGCCCCTGCCCCGGCAAAAATAAACATCAAAATCGCCCCTATACACAACACCGCCCATTTGTGCTGCCGCCAGACAAACGCCCCTACCACAATCATCACAATGACTGTCACCAGGGCCGGGATGGGCGGCCCGGCCGTATTGTCATTGACATAACGCAAGGTGCCAGCTTCTAATTCAGGCACTAAGGCCAAATCAATTATGTCCGTATAAACTCCCACCCCAATCATGAGCAGGGTCAAAATGCCCAGAGCAGCAAAAGCGGCCGGTTTTTGTGCCCAGCCGACACCCAGGCGTTGGGCAGTGGCAACAGCAAACATGATGAGTAAGGGAGTAACCAGGGCGTGAATCGCAAAACGACCGGCGTTGAGGGTTTGTAAGGGTTGCCCTTCACCAATAAAACTGCCAATGCCAATAATCAGGTTGTCGTAAAACAGGCCAAAGATGACAGCAGCAGCAATGGCGGTGTAGATGGAGCGGTTACGCAGGTAGAGCCGCACTGCCAGCACCACAAAAACTAGATGAATCAGGGAAAGAATGAGAAAAACGGCCGTTATCATACCTCCTCCTATTAAAACATTGCATCGTTTTAGACAAATAACACGTCTGCCAACCACCAGGGACGGCTTTCTACCACATTGGTTTTCTGGCTAATGGTGCGGTTCGCGGTGGCCGCAGGGTAAACAGTGGCAGTGGTCAGACCAGGTTGGGTGGCGCGGGTCACAATAGGGTGATTGATGTTGCCATCAAACGGCCGTTTCTGCCATGCTGTCCACAAGGTAAAATCGGGGTCTGTGGCGGCGATCAGACTATGAGTAGGACTGCCAGCTACCACATTCATGCGGTTTTCCGCCGCCCGTTCCACCAACCCCAGGTTATGCTCCCACGGCTCCAATAGCTGGGTACAAACTGCCACCACCTCGGCATCTTGCAACACAACCAGGCGGAAAGTTTCGGGGTAGATAGCATCATTACCCGCCACCAACGCCACCCGACCCCAGGGTAAATCGGCCGTTTTTATTTCCTCTCCCCACTGTGTCACCCAGTTGTGTCGCCCACCAGGGTGCAGTTGTGGCTGGCGCAATATCACACCCGATGGGCCAATTAAAACGGCCGTATGCCGCACCCCGGCCCCATCCTGCTCCACAATCGTGGTAGCCACCAACGGTGCATCGGCCAAAAGAGCCAGTGCTGCTTGCACCGCCGCCACCATCTGCCCCGACTGCCAAACGGCCGTTGTCACCTCTGTCACCACCCCATCCGCCAGATGAAACAGTTCGGGCAGGCTGATCAATTTAACCTGTTCAGCAGTTGCCTGGGGCAGCAGAGTCAACAAATCGGTAACGGCCGTTTCTCCCTGGCTGGCAGGTTGGAAAACGGCCGCTTTCACTTCATCAGCTCCGGCAGGTTTTTGGCGGGGTTGTGGGGGGTGGCGAAACGGCCGATAAAGCAACGAACGGCGCGTCCGCATGATGTCTGTACCGTCCGGCCGGCACTTATCGTCTGCCAGTCCCAGGTCAATATCAGCATAAATAATGGCCTCACCTGTCTCTGAGGCCTTCGCCAACACCGTACCATCTGGTGCTACAATCTGGCTATGACCGCCACCATGCAGCTGAGTAGGGTGAATTTGCAGCCGCGCCGCCACAATCTCTTGCATTTCCGGTGGCACCAACGCCCCCACTTTGTTGGCGGCAGCCACAAATACCTTGTTTTCGGCCGCCCGCACCGGAATGTGCAGCGACCCTTCATCTTTGGCAAAAGAGTTCAGGCTATTGAGCAGCAGTTGTGCCCCACGCACCGCCATCCCACGCGAAGTTTCAAAAATTACCCCATCCATGCAGGAGTACAACCCCACCCGGCCAAACGGTAAGGGGAGAATATCACAACTTTGTTGGGCTTTTTCTAAAAAGTTATTCTCATTGCCCATCAGCACTTGTTTATCAGCCTGGGCCAATAAACGGCCGTTTGGGGCAAATAACAAATTGGTGCCTGTCACCAACCCCTGCTCCCGGCGCACCGTGCAGTTAATCATGATGTAACAGCGATGGGCAAGAGCTTTGTCGGCGATGGTCTGCAAAAATGCCCCTTCCAAAGGCACCGCCACCTCATAACTGTGGTCGCGGTCACGATACCATGCCTGGTGATTACAAAACTCCGGCAACACCATCACATCGGGCCGAAGCAAAGCCGCCTCATCAATCAGCCGACAACAGGTGGCTAAATTGGTCTCTACATCGGTGGTTACTGCCAGTTGGATACTGACTACGCGAATTTTCTGCATAAATTGGGCTGTGGGTTGTGTGTTGTATATTGTGTGATTAGAGCCGAATACACAACCGTAAACTGTTCTCAAACATTGACCGAAATGTTATAACAATGTAATATTACTACGTATTAGTACCACGTCAAGAGATAAAGACGTGTGAAAGGACACAGATAAACCTAACCTTGAGATAGAGAGGCACAGGAAAGAGCAAAACATATAATTGGCTCTTTGGGAACTCAGGGGGTTGATAAACAATGAAACGTGAAACGTAAAACGTGACCAGAGAGAGTTCACGTTTCACGGCGAACGCCACAAAACCCAAAAGACCACATAATCTTTGTA
>CAZPEJ010000498.1:0-4268 GCA_964585465.1 uncultured Ardenticatenaceae bacterium | reverse complement strand
ACCATAGCTACGGGTATCGTTCCAGGCCGGTCTGGGTCAATACGAGGCAGTTGGGGTTCCTGGACTTCACAATTTTCCAGGGAGTGGGTGGAGATAAATGTGCCAAACCCTTCTTCAGGTTTTTCGATGGTAACAGTGACATTAACCGGGTGGGTGGCCGGGTCGTGGGTGACGGGACTACCTGCTTCGTTGAGATCGGCCGTTAAAATAATGTCCTGGCCCGTGCCATGTACCACATAATCAATGGCAAATCGCGCCCGCAGGTTCAGGTCAAGTAAAACAAACTGGCGATTGGCCGCTGCAAAAGGATTCCCGGCACCATCCACTGCCCGCCAGGTGCCTGCCAGGGGTGTATTGACGGCACAAATAGCATACCCCACCGCCACATTTTCTACCGCCGACGGATTACACGCGACCTGCCCACCTGGCCAGGCAGGCCAGGGATCAGCGGCATTGGCTTTTCGTTGCAGATTAAAAACAGTGGCCCCACCAGGGTTAGTCCAAGAGGCAATCACAATGAGCCTACGCTCGCCCGCGTTGACGGTAAATTCTGTGCCGCTGGGAGCAGCCGAAACCAGATTCATATGGTAAAGCTCATCTAAAGAACCGATAAAGGTTTCCTTCAAGGCTTCGACATCGGTGGTAATGTTGTAGGTCGAACCAAATACGCCAGCGTAGCGATCTTTGATGTTGGTCAAAAGTGCCGTATCAACCCCTCCGTCAGTACCCAGGGCCACAGTATTCACCTGGATTTGGTGAACGGTGTTAGGCAGACAAATTCCCCATCCTGCTGCCGGGCAAGGATCATATAGTAGATGGCTGGGGAGAAGTGGCACTTCGTCAGGCATAGTGTCGGGGCGATTGTGCAAACCATCGCTGAGAAACAGCACCACCCGTTGGGTTTCTTCTCCCAGCGTCCCCAATTGGGTAAATGCTTCATCCAGCCCTTCACCGATGGGGGTATAGTAATTAGACAGGGGAGGGGGGACAGCCGGAGTTGCATCTACATAATTTCCCAACGGAAAGGCGCCAACTGTCACTAAGGGCTTGACGATCATTGTCTGGTCTGTCGCAGTTACATTATTCCAGGAAAATGTCACTACCCCCAACTTATCATCAAAGTAGAGGGGATCACGCAGAATAGCCATGGCGTTTGCCAGGAAATTAGCCGCCTTTTTAGCATTATCCCACTTATTTTGGCTGAGCATACTCCCCGATTGGTCTAACACGATGATGTATTCAATCGGGTAACGGGTTTTTAAGTTGGCCCAACTGCTCCCCGGATTACCAGGATTAAAACTGCTCGGCCATGTCGCCAGATTACCCCCCGGATTACTTTCGGCCTGGATGCCAAAACCTATGATGGCATTCAAGTCGGCCAGGCCCAGCTCGGCTGCTGTCAGTTTTACTTCAATCGTCCAGGAGGTGTTGGCTACTTCGGTGCGGCCCAATTCGCTATTGGGTAGTGTGGGAGTCCAGGGGTTGTTGCCAGCAGCCGAAATTTTGCGATGGTCTGGGGCGGTGGTATCTCGTTTAATTTGAAACTCCACGTCGTCGCTGGTGGTGGCGTGGTTGTGCAAGGGGTCAAAAAAGAGGCGAATTTGATCAGAATCATTGGTCGTCCCGTCATTGGCCGTAATCAGGAGGTAGAGGGCAGTGGCATCACGAAGCACCTTCACGCTGCCGGTAAAATCGCCCGACAAAGATTTCGTGGCAGCAGTAGCCCAGGCTACTTCCGTTTCCATGCCATCCATCGTGATTGTGCCGGTGAAGGTGGGCGGGGTGATAGTGTGGCAATTGTTATTGGCTGGAAGAGCGTTGACGGTGGTATTGACGCAGGTGCTGGTGCTACTATCAGCCAACGTGGTGCGGGGCAGGAGCAAAAATAGTATTAAGACGAGTAGGGAACTGCTAACAGAAGTGGAAAAAATTCGTTGTTTCATTGTGTTTCCTTAATTACACCACAATAAAAGGAATTGTGATGGTAACGGGTGCTGGGGGGTCTATCGGTGGGTTACCATCTACGGCCGTTAGGGTAGCGGTGGCTACAATGTTGCCGGTGACACCCACAGGAGGTGGAGGGGCCGGAACCTGAGGGCCATGCACCTTGATGAATACGTCGGAATCTACGCCGGGAGCCACGGTGAACGGGGGCAATGGAATGGGGGCTAACGGCCCCCAGCCCGTTGGGTCAGCGACATTGGGGATAATTTGCCCGGTTACTTCAAAAGTGCGGTTTTCGATGGCACTATGGTTGCGTAACCTGAATAAAATGTCTCGCCCTTGCACCCGGTTCAGATGGTTTTGAGTTAGCTCTAAACGGCCGTCTAGGTTTAACCGCAAATCGGCATAGAAGAAAAAGGCAGCTACCGGTGGCAATTGACCGAGTGTTAAGGTGATGGGCAACTGGGAGGAACGTAGGGTTGCATTCCGCACGGCAATCGCCGTCACATCTAAATTGGCAGTAACAAGCCCACCGGTTGGTATGACAGTGACAGTAATGGTGGTTTCACCTCCGGGTGGGGCAAAGGTAAGGGTAGGTTGATCCACTACGGCCGTGCCAAAAGCGGCCGGTAGTGTCACCTGAATCGTAAATTCTTCTTGAGGCATCGGCGAAGTGAAGTCGGTCAGGATGTCGTAGGTAAAATCGTAACTTTGCCCGGCCGTAAGCACCTCAAAGGGAATAACCGCCACATAAAAAGCGTCTGCACTGCCCTCTGGTAGATTGCCGGTTGGGGCAGTGAGCCACAGGTTGAGATCTTCCTGAGCCATGACAGCCGCTATCAAATCCTCTCGATCCAGAGCGGGTTTCAGCCCTTTAATCAACTCGGCCGACTCCCCTTCCAGATAGTCGGCGTAATCGTCTATAAATTCCTGGGCCACCCCACCTACATTACCCAAATCGTTTAAGACTGTTAACCACTCGTTTTGAGCATTGTACAGTTCACTCATCAGGTTCAAGGCGTTGGCATTATCCATATTCAGGCTGGCTGTTTGGACTTCCCCTGTTTGTGCCAAATTCATCAGCTCTTGCAAAGCCATCAGGAGTATCAGCTCGTCTTTGGCTGAGACGGTGGTATAGGGCAACAAATTACCCCGCAGCCGGGCAAACAGGCTGGTACGTAACCCGCGCAACATCTGCCCAAAACGTTCGACTGTTAACACTTCCAGCCCACGCCGCAGATCAATGGGAACTTTCAGGTGTTCTGCCAGAGTGATCCCCGTCTTACGTCGGTCAACTATCATACTATCCCGAATGGCGGCGACCCCAGCGGTGCGGTTAAGCCGGGCCAGCATGGTGTAGTGGTGATCCGTTTGTAAGACCAAACCCGACAAATCGGTGGCGTTTTCTAAGACCCGAACTTGCCAAAAACGGCCGATTCTAACGGCCGTTTCCACTCCAATCAAACCATTCACCAGACGCGGATCCACATTACCGGCCCCAACACCGTTTACTTCTTCGTGCCACACATCCAGATACACCACATCTGTTCGGTCGCTCCCGCCAGGTGTGATTAAGGGCGGCAATGCGACCGTTACAGGCTGAGTAGAATAAGTCGTAACCGCTAAATTAATAACTGGCAACCCATCTACCAGGATGACACCTCCGTTAATAGCAAAATCATTATCCACCCCACTGGCGGTAATTTGGAAACCTTGGTTGCCAGCTGGTACACCGCTGCCGATGTAGAATTGCAAAATGGCCCGTAACTCCAAATGGCGAATATCTTCAAGTTCATTCCAATCCGCGTCTAATAGCGGTACTCCCTGTTGCATTCTTACACCCACGTAATGCCGGGGGTCGGCGACAGGTTCTCCGGCGAGTAGTTGGTACAGCGCGTTGGTTAATTTAAATGTGTCTCTGGAAAAGTTGCCCATAATTTTCTCTTTTGATAATTATGCAGGTCGGCGGGTGATTGAAATCGTGGTAGTTTTGTTGCCCGGCCACCAATTTACCCTACCCCATCATCAAACTCCTCACCAATGAGGTTGTTATTGTTCATCACCTCTTCCAACACTTCTTCTACTGGCTCAATAAATTGCCAAACAAAACGAGTAGGCAACGGCCGAAAGGAGTCCACAAACCCTTGTACCCGGTTCAGTTGCGCCGCCCGTTCGTTGGCATCCTCTGTATCGGCCGTTAAATACAGCCCTACTGCCCCCCGGGCATACCAATCGTCATTCTCAACAGCCGTGTCATATGTGTAGTGCGTTCGGTCTTCAAACTTTTTTATTTGGGCCAGCATACCAGCATCGTTAAAGTCAAT
>CAZPEJ010000497.1:0-4268 GCA_964585465.1 uncultured Ardenticatenaceae bacterium | reverse complement strand
TGAGGAGCGAGGAGCGAAGGGCGAACCTGAAACTTTGAACTCGAAACTCGAAACTTAGAAAGGGATTTAACCACGAATGGTACGGATGGAAGGGATGAACACGGATTTTGAGGAGCGAGGAGTGAAGGGAGAATCTGAAACTTTGAACTCGAAACTCAAAACTGTCTCGTTGGTTCAGGTGCAAAAGGGGAGGGTGAGGTAGACGGTGGTGCCTTTTTGTTCTGCGGCGTTGAGCCAGATACGGCCGTTATGGGATTCCACAATACGACGACACAACGAAAGGCCAATTCCGGTACCTGCTACCGAAGGGTCTAACTGCTCAAACAGGCCAAATACCCGTTCATGATACTTCGGCAAAATACCAATACCATTATCCCGCACAAAAAGAGCCTGGCCTTTTTCCGTTTCAGCCATACCAATCTCAATGGTGGGAGCCGGTTGCTCCCCCATAAACTTCACCGCATTGCCCAGCAGGTGACGGATAACCAAAACAATCCGGTTTTTGTCTGCATAGATGTCTGGCAACTGGTGGCTCACCAACACCTGAATGTTTTTATCGCTCAATGGCTCTTTGACGGCGGTTAAAGCGCGGGCCACAATTTCTTGCAAAGAAACACATACCTTTTTATTGTGCAGACGATCAATTTCCAGGATAGAACCCAGGGCACTCATGATGTCGTGCATTCGTGTGGTGGCCTGTCTAATGTAGAACATGTCTGTTTCCAGGCGGGACTGGTCGTCCAACTGGTAATCTTTTTCCAGATAACCGAGAAAACTGGTGATGGTGATTAACGGTGTTCGCAGTTCGTGGGAGATGGTGTAGGCAAACTGCTCTAAAGCGGCGTTTTTTTGCTCCAACTGTGAAATTAACGCCTGGTTGCGGGCTTGGGTTTCGCGGCGTTCCTGGATTTCTTGTTGCATTTCATGGTGCAGGCGGGCATTTTGCACCGAAGCGGCTGCCTGGTTGGCGAACAGTTCCAGGGGGGCGATGTCTGTTTTGGCAAAACGGCCGTTTACCGCCCGGTTCTCCACATAAATCGCCCCAATCGTTTTGTTTTGTATGATCAAGGGGGCACACATCACCGAACGAAGCTGCAACGCCATCACACTAGATGCTCCGGCAAAACGGGGATCAGCCATCGCATTAGCCAGAACCAGAGAACACCCAGTACGAATCACCTCTTCCAAAATAGAGACACTTATCACATCGTGCCCTTGAGGAATATCGGTACCATCGTGTCGTCGCATCACCTTAAAATCGAGTTGTCCATCCGTTTCCACCAGCACAATGTAACCCCGTTCGGCCCCAACCAGTTGTAACACTTCATCAATGGCATAGGACAATAGAGGTTCCAAAACGTGCGTCTCAGCCATACGTCGGCTGACATTCATCACATGTTCCAATAATGCCGTACCAGATAGTTGGGACATAAATTTTACGCAGGCTGTCTCATCGGCTATATTTCGGGCGATCCCTCCGGCGACAGGGGCAAAGTAATTCGGCAAGTCGTACCAGGCAGCGTTTCCGAGTCGCGGCCGGGGCTTTCAATAGCAATAGAACCGTTGTGCGCTTGAATAATCTGTCGGGCAATGGCTAATCCCAACCCCATGCCCCCACCCCCAAACATGTGTTTGCTGGAGAAGTGATTTAGTGTGGAGTCCGCGGCCACATAAAAAGGTTCAAATACAAAGGCTTGATCCTGTTTGGGGATTCCAATGCCGCTATCTTGAACCCATAAACAGACATCATTTCCATTCATACACCCCTGAATAATGATTCTCCCGCCATCAGGGGTAAATTTTATGGCATTGTTAATGATATGCTCCAAAGCAGTTCGCAACATCTCCTCGTCTGCCATGAGCTGGGGCAATTTATCCAAATTTACCAATTCAATTTGTAACCGACGTTCCTGTAACACACTCGCCAGGGAGATCAACAAAGTTTGAATCAATGGCTCAACAGCAACAGCAGAACGTTGTACCAGGATGTTTTCAGTCGCCAGGTGGTGGGCAATGTTAAATTCTTGAAAAATTTGTTGGATGCCATCAAAGGCTGATTCCAGTTTTTGTAACAACGCGGTGGGTTGGTGATGAATTTGCATCAAATGGGCATAGATGTACAAGTTGGTGACAGGGGTTTTTAATTCGTGGGAGAGGCGATTCAGTAAATCCCACTGCTGTTTGTGCCAAAGGGTCACTTGTTGTTTGGCGGTTGAGAGTTGTTGTTGGAAAGAAAGGTGTTCCATGGCCAGGGCAATTTGGCGAGCAAATAACTCCAGGGGGTAAACATCTCCTTCTGTAAACAGGTTAGAGATAGACCGGTTTTCTACATAAATTGCCCCTATCACCTTGCTGGGGGTGGAGAGGGGAATGGCCATCACAGAGCGTAATCTGAGGTGCCGTATGCTGTGGGCAGTGCCAAATCTGCTATCTGTCATGGCGTTTGGCAAGATGAGGCTGTGGTTGGTTTGTAAAACTTCGTTCAGGATGGAGTGGCTCACCTGGTCTCGCTGCCAAAATTTGGTTGTTTTTTCATCTACTTCTTGCAACCAGTAAGTCCATTCGCCGTTGGGGCGCAATAATAGCAGTAATATCTGTTCTGCCTGAATGAGGTGGAGAATGTCGCGCATGACAAAGTCCAGGAAGGTTTGCAGGTCGGGAACGGCCGTTATTTTGCCACTGGCCTGTAAAATATAGTCACTTAATGTTTGTGATGTTTCATCTTGGGGCATCGGATACTCCTCTTACGCCCATTACGATTACAAGCTGTTGAGAACAGGCAACGTAATAAAACAGGTGGTACCGGGGGGGGTATCCAGGTTATAACCTGGGCTTTCGACACGAATAGAACCGCCATGAAGTTCGAGCAGTCCTTTGGCAACATTGAGGCCCAAACCCAGCCCGCCACCGCGGAAAGCATATTTGCTGGTTGAGTGATGCTCCACCGATTCCTGCGGAGCAAAGAGAGTAAAAATCTGCGGCAATTTTTCCGCCGAGATGCCTATGCCGTTATCTTTTACTTGCAACTCGACACCGTTTGTCAATAAACGGCCGTCTATACAAATCTTTCCACCATTCGGGGTATATTTGATAGCGTTGCCAATGACGTTACGTAATACAATCTCTATCTTTTGTTTATCCAGCCACAGGTCTGGCAACTCTTCCAGGCGGCTGATATGAATGTTGAGTTGCCGCGATTCACACACCTGGGCCAACTCTTTCACAACTTCTTTTACCAATGTGCCTAACGAAATCTCTACCTTTTCCAACTCAATTTGACCCGACATCAGGCGGAACACATCTACAATTTCATCAATGGTGCCCACCACCCGATTCACTGCATCCCCCAATTTGTCAATTAAAAAGGGTTGCGGGTTTTGTTTTAGCAGCTGCATATATCCATACAAAAAGGTGATGGGGGTACGTAACTCATGGGAGACTAAAACGATTAAGTTGCTTTTGGTTTCATTCAACTGTTGCAACTCTTTGTTGATCCGTTCCATCTCTTCATTTAAGGCGGCGTTGGCGATGGCAACAGCAGCCTGGTTGGCAAACAGTTCCAAGGGAGGTAAATCGTTGTTGCGGAAACGGCCGTGTATGGAACGGTTCTCTACATAAATAGCCCCAATGGTGCGGTCTTGTGTTTTTAAGGGCACACACATTACCGAGCGTAGGCGCATGTACAAAACACTAGCAGCCTGAGCAAACCGAGGGTCGCCCATTGCATTACCAATCACCAGAGATTGCCCGGTACGAACCACCTCGTTTAAGATGGAATGGCTGATGTCGTCGCTCATTTCTGGAATATCGCTACCGTCTTGCCGCCGTTTGACCCGAAAACTTAAAGAGCCGTCAGCTTCCAGCAAAACGATATACCCTCGTTCGGCCCCTACCAACTCCAATACTTCAGAAATGGCATAGGGCAAGAGTACTTCTAGCTCGCGGGTTTCCACCATTCGGCGGCTAATTTCTATAACATGTTCCAGTAACTCAGAACCTGTTAGTTTTGTCATAACGATTCTCTCGAATGCGAAGTTTTACCAGATTGACCTGTTTATACAGTGCATAAGGCCAGGCAAGTTTACATTAAACGAAGTGTGTCTAGTATAACATAGTTGTCTGACAAGAAGCAGTTTGGCGACTAAAGTCTGATGAAGCTGTTTAGGTAATGGTATGTCCCCAGGGTTTTTCGGGTTTTGTGGGGTTTACCGTAAAACGTAAAACGTGAAACGTGAAATTTCTCTGGTCACGTTTTATGTTTCACGTTT
>CAZPEJ010000496.1:0-4271 GCA_964585465.1 uncultured Ardenticatenaceae bacterium | reverse complement strand
ATCACGTTTCACGGACAAGTTGTTGAATCTAATAAATCGTTACGCCTTATAACCACAAACGATGACCACACGCACCAAAGGATTTACGCAAGGTATTGGCAAATGGTTGGGAACGGCCGAAGTGTATGATGGAAACGGCCGTTTTCTGGGCAACGCCACCGACCAACGGCATGTGCAGCAACAGGTGGGGCAAAATCGGGTGCGGATTGACCTCTCCTTTGTTGGGCCAATGAAGTTTGCCGGGCATTACTTTATTGAAGATCACCAGGATTACCGCCTCTATCAAGGCCCGGTAAATGTGGGATACGCCGAGACATTGGCCGAAAACCTGATAGATGCCAACGCTTATTGGCCCGTTACCGGCCTGAGCCAACGGTTTTTCCTGATGATCCTGCCCGGCGGCAACCAACAAATGTCGTTGGGGCTGATGTCTCGCGGCGAAAAGTTGCTGTATGTGGTAGTGGGCGAATACAACCGGGTAGACGACGAATATCGCGGCATTCCGGCTTTGGTGAACGGCACCAGTTACGACCTGGCTGATGATCCGGCAGCCGGCCGGGGCACTGTTTTGTTACATCGCCCTGGGGTGTGGTCGGGTAATTTGGCGGCTTTAGACGGCCGTTTACTCCCCCTGGCCGCCACCCCCTACCGGGAACACCTGACCGCCGCCGACGGCCACCTGCACCTGCAACTGGGTGGGACTGCATTTGTGACGGAAACATATTCGGCCGTTTTCAAAACCAACCAACGCGAAGCGTGGTCTGAGGCGGGTAACCTGGTGGGCAGCTACAGCCTCAGCGGTGGTCGCGCCTTGAGCGGTCAGTTTCACTTTCTGGCCGAGCAGTTGCGGCTGTGGCGGCGCGAAGTGGTGAGCCATGACGGCCGTTACAAAGCAGTGGTTCACACCTGGTATCGCGGCGGCGAACGGGTAGGGGTGCAGTTTGGTGTATTGGAATTTAATGAGTGACACATTTTTAGGCGCGTGGCTGGTATCTGAGTACGTTTACAACCCAAACGGCCGTTTTGTCGGTTTGGTGCGGCAACGGCGAGAGTTGCGGCAGTTGGCAAACGGCCGTATTCGGGTGATGCAACATTGCCAGCCAGAAGCCAGCCTGGCAGGACATCCAATGGCCCGTTTTGCTGGGGAGTGGGAATTTGAGTTAAGCGTAAACGGCCGTTTTCGCCATTATCACGGCCCCGATGTTATTGGCAGTGGCACTGTCTGGCACAATGGGGTCATGAGTGGCAGCGGAGTGTGGCCCGTCTTTGGGCATAACTTTCGCTCTTTTTCCATCTTGGTCAGCCCCACCCGTCAACTGACGGGCGGCAAGTTTTTTAACGGCAGCGAAATGGTTGCCAACATTGTGGGGGTGGCAACCCCAGAAACCCCAGGTGATGATTGGCCCACGTTAGACCAATGCCACTGGTCAGATGTTTCCACCTGGCAAGGGGGACAACACACCACCCTGGCTGATGGCACACCAGACGGGGAACAAACCGTCAACCGTTATTACCAGGGCAGCAACGGCCGTTATTCGGTGCAGATGGGCGAACATCAAATGGAGTTAATAGAAGAAAACGGCCGTTGGCGGGTGTCTGGCTGCTGGCAAGGCATCGGCAAACTCATCGGCCCTTTGTTAGAAATAGAAGCCTACGGTGAAGCCGGGGTGCAGTGGCAACTGTTAGAGCTACACGACGCACAAACCCACCAACGCATCGGTTTACACTATCATTATCAAGATGGTTTATTGAAAAGGGTAATTAGCTGTCAGCTGTCAGCGGGGAAGCTGTTAGCCGTCAGCAGGAGAGGCTGACAGCCGTCAGCTATCAGCCGTCAGCAGGGGAAGCTGAAAGCTGATAGCTGATAGCTGATAGCTGATAGCTAAAAGGAACGCCATGGAAACAACAAAGTCAATTGCTGAGATGGTGGAAGAACGGCCGTCTGTGAACAACCAGGCTGTTTTTGATGCCCTGTGGCACATTACCACCGAACTAAAAGAAAAGGTATTTGCCCGTTTTGCCCTCACACCCGACCCCTGTTCCGCGCCCTATCAACCCTATGGCGGCGGCCCCAGCACCCCACAAGGGTTTCTCAGCACCTATGCCGGGCCAGAAATTGATTGGCTGGTGTACTCGTGGATTGGCACCCCCAACACCAGTTTCACCAACATGCACCTCACCATTAACGTAGGGGCGCAGGTACGGCTGCCCCATTTTGGTTTTGCCCTGGGAACAGCCCCTGACATTTTTATGTACATGGATTATTTACCCCGTGTGGATTACTGGTCAGATGTAGCTTATTCGGATCAATACCTGGAACCGGGAAACGGCCGTTTTATACAACTCCGCAACGACAAACGTTTCTCCCCCTTCGTCAGCCAAAGTATGCCCATGCGCCTCTACCAATCCCCCGTTAGCCACTGTTACATGGTGCCACCCAGCGACGAAACCATCACCCTCATTCGCCAGACCGCCCACGAAATGTTAGACCGTTGGTTAGGCTGGTTTGATGATGCCCCACCCGTGCCAGTTGCCGAACGACCTGCCCTGGCTGCCCGCGACCTGCTTATGCGCCGCACCATCTGTGAACGTGACCCGGCCAATATCATTGCTGACCGTCTATTTGGCAAAGAAACGGCCGATAAACTGGTAAAAACCCTGTGGGGTGGCAACCGCACCCTACCCCGCGCCGGAAACCAACAAGTGTAACATGATCCGAGCTATTTTTCGCGCTACCAAAATCCCTTCTACCCCACCACCCTACGACGCGGTGATGCTGAAGCTATATTACCCGGCCGCCCCCACCGACAGCGAAGCTGAAAAGATGACCGGTGTCATCCCGGCCGACACCACACAAGCCCCGTTTCCAGTGGTTATTTTGCTCCCTGGCATCAACGTGGGGCCAGAAGCATACCATTGGCTGGCGGTACGACTGGCAGCCTGCGGCCTGGTGGTGGTGACATATGTGTGGGTGGCAGAGGAGATGCCAGGTTTTATCAGTCTCACACCAGGGGTAAACTTGCTGGCCTTAAAACCGGGCCATTATGGCAGCCAGCCCACCTGCCCGGCCCTACCAGCCATTTTGGCAGAACTGGCCCGGCTGAATGGTGGCAATACCGAGGCGGCGATGTTCCGCACACCTGTCACCGGGTTGTTAGATTTGGACACAGTGATTTTGGGCGGGCATTCGGCCGGGGGCACCATGGCCTTGCAAAGCGTCCACCCCGATTGGTTCCCCCAGGTGCAGGGGGCGTTCACCTATGGGGCACATACCATGGCCTCGATGATGTTGGGGTATAACTCAGGGACGGTATTACCCATTATGGGAAAACGGCCGATTCTCCTGCTCGGTGGTTCATTAGATGGGGTGATAGAAGCCAGCACCGGTCGTTATGGTATCAGTGGCACACCCACCCTGGCCCTGGAGCGCACCTTTGCCGAGGCAGTCAGCGGCGGGCGCGAAGACTCCTTTTTGGTAATTTTGCAAGGAGCCAACCACTTTTCCCTGGTTCACCCCATAGACGAAACCACAGGACGGCCGTTTTTAGACCACCCCACCACCCAACCCGACCACCTCATCCGCGAAGAGCTTGCCACCCTGATCACCCATTTCATCAACGGGTACATCCGCCACCAACAGCCCGCCCGCCTGGCCCTGCAACAGCAGTTAAACGGCGAAAACCCGTTCATCGCCTGGAGTCAAAACAAATAGGTTTATTGCGAATACCGTTTTTTACGCAATACACAATACGGAGAAAAGGATAATGATTAAAAACTTTTGGTACGCCATCGAATTTAGCGAAGAAGTGACTGTTAAACCCAAACGGCTCACCATTTTGGGTCAAGAGCTGGTGTTGTACCGCGACACCCAGGGCAAACCGGTGGTCATGAGCGACTTGTGTGTCCATCGCGGTGGGGCATTGTCCGATGGGTTTGTGGAGGGAGATTGTATTCGTTGCCCCTATCACGGCTGGAAATACAAACCAGATGGTGAATGTATTGAAATACCCGCCAACCCGGCCGGGCGATCCATCCCCAAAAAAGCCCGCGTAGATGCCTACCCGGCAGTAGACAAATACAACTGGGTGTGGGCTTTTCTAGGAGATCTGCCCGAAGCAGAACGGCCGCCCATCCCCGAACTGCCCTTTTTCGACGACCCCGGCTTCAAACGCATCAACGGCATTTATGAGTGGGATGTGCATTATGACCGCGCCCAGGAAAACGGCATAGATTTTGCCCATGGAGCCTGGGTACACGGCGGCTCATATGGC
>CAZPEJ010000495.1:0-4281 GCA_964585465.1 uncultured Ardenticatenaceae bacterium | reverse complement strand
GCGGCTGAGGGTTTTTAGAGAGGTGGTGAAGGTAGGGGAAAGAATCCGATGTCGCATAGCCCCGCAATAGCTCTGAGCGGCTGGTCTGGGGCGGTCGGCAGGGAGTTCTAACAGGGTGGGGGCATCAGCCAGTTGTTTGCGCCAATAGGCCATCTGGTGAACAAAGTCACTGCTTTGCAGCCATTCATGCTGCTGCTGGGCATATTCTGCATATTGGATGGGGAGTGGGGCGAGGAGCGAGGAGTGAGGAGCGAAGGAGGAATCACTGGTTACTGAGTACTGGGTACTGTGTACTTCATACAAAGTAGTTAGCTCGCGGTATAACACGCCAATAGACCAGCCATCGGCAGCGATATGGTGAATGGTGAGTAAAAAAAAGTATTCCTGTTCTGCCAGGTGGAGCAAACCGGCACGCAAGAAGAGGGGATGTGTTAAGTCAAACGGCCGTTCTGCTTCTGCTCTGGCCAGTCGGTATGCCTCTTGTTGGCGTTGGGCTGGGGGCAGGTGACGTAAATCGGTGTAATCCAGGTGAAAAACGGCCGTTGGTTCAATGACTTGAACAGGTTGATCATTCACCAGTTCAAAACGAGTTCGTAAGGTCTCATGGCGGGCGATAATGGCCTGCAAACTGGCCTCCAAAGCGGGTATGTTCAGGATGCCCGTAGCGCGGGCTATGACGGGGATGTTGTAGATAGCCCGATTTGGTTCTAACTGTTCCAAAAACCACAGCCTTTCCTGAGCAAAGGAGAGGGGGATCGGCTCGTTGACCGGGCGAGACGGGGGAGGCATTGTTGGGTGAACAGAACGGCCGTTTAATCGTTGCTCCAACAAGGCTTGTTTGGCAGGGGAAAGGTCTTTTTGGCGAGTGGTGAAACTATTTTTAATACCCATGTCACTGTTCTCTCTGTAAAATTGTGCATCCATTGTTTAGACCAATAACAGTTCAGCCTCTTCTTCATCCATCGTTTCCAAATCTTCCAGCAACCGTTCTTCAATCACAGTTGCCAGGGCTGCCAGGGTGGGCTGGATGAAAAAGTCGTCCAATGGGATGGTGATTTGTAAGGTTTCGCGCAGGCGGGTGGCAACCTGGGTGATGGTCAAGGAGTGTCCGCCCAGGTCAAAGAAATTGTCTTCAGTGCTGACGGATTCCACCCCTAACACATTTATCCACAGGTCTGCCAGCAGTTTTTCGACGGCCGTTTCGGGGGCCACAAAGGGAACGGCCGTTTGGGAATGGATCCCATTTAATGACAACAGGGCTTGCTGGTTTATCTTGCCATTGGCGGTGAGGGGCAAGGCTTCCAAAAAAACAAATTCGCGCGGGATCATGTAGGTGGGGAGCGTTTGTTTAAGGAAGTGGGTCAGATCGGCCGTTGTGGGGATGGGTTCTTGTCCTTTGCAGGCCAGATAAGCGACCAGGTGTTTTTCAGTGGTGCCTTTGGCTAAAACGGCCGTTTCCCGCACCGCCACATGTTGTTGCAAGGCAGCTTCTACCTCCCCCAACTCAATGCGAAAACCGCGAATTTTCACCTGGTTATCCACCCGCCCCAGGAACTCAAGGTTGCCATCGGGCAGGTAACGAACCAGATCACCCGTGCGGTATTGACGATTTTGTACTTTTGCCCCCATCGTAAATTTTTCGGCCGTTAGTTCTGGCTGGTTTACATAGCCCCGCGCCAGGCCAATCCCACCAATGTACAGTTCGCCAGGCGTACCAACGGGGACAGGCTGCCCGAAACTATCCAGAATATACAGACAGGTGTTATCAATTGGACGGCCAATGGGAGGAGGAGCAGGTGTGTTGGGCAAAACGGGTGTCCAGGTGGTGACAACGCTGTTTTCGGTGGGGCCGTAGTTATTGACCAGGGTGAAAGGCAGCCCAGATGGCGGGGATTGGTGCAGTTTGTCGCCACCTGTGAGCAGGAAACGCAAGGAAGCGGTGGGCGGCCACGATTCCGCCAAAACGGCTTCTGCCAATGGAGTGGGCAAAAAGGTAACAGTGATGTGCTGGGCTGTCAGCCAGTTCACCAGGTGGTGCGGTGTGGTGCGGGTTTCTTCATCGGGGATGAGCAGCGTAGCCCCACTTGCCAGATAGGGCCATATTTCCCACACCGAGGCATCAAACGCAGGGTTGGCAACCAGGGTAGCCCGGTCAGTTGGGGTAATACCAAAAACGCGCTGATGCCAGGCTACCAGGTTAAGCAGACCAGCATGAGGGATGGCTACTCCTTTAGGCTGGCCGGTGGAGCCGGAGGTGTAGATGATGTAGGCCAGGTTGTCCGGGGTAACGGCCGAAATGGGGTCAGTAGTGGGGTAAGTAACAAGGAGTGATTCATCGGTATCGAAGTCAAAAATGATGAATGATGAATGGTGAATGGTGAATGGTGAATGGTGGGAAGTGAGCAGGATGGTAGCTCCTGAATCTGCCAGCATAAAAGCCAGGCGTTCTGTAGGAGACTGGGGATCAAGAGGCAGATACGCGCCGCCTGCCTTCAAGACAGCCATGGCTGCTATCACCAATTCAGGGGAACGTTCCAGGCAAATAGCAACGGGTACATCTGGCCCCACCCCCAACGATTGCAGGTAGTGAGCCAGTTGGTTGGCGCGCTGGTTCAGTTCGTCATAGGTCAGGCTTTCGGCGGGGAAGGAGTCGGGAGAAGCCACGGCGGTGGTTTGTGGGGTATGGGCTGCCTGGGCGGCGACAAGGATGTGAATGCAGGTTTCTGGCAGGTCGTGATGGGTGTTATTCCAGGCAACTAACTGTTGTTGCTGTTCTGTGGCGGAGAGGGGCGAAAAATAGGGGTGACGTTGATGGGGATCAGCGACCATGGCAGCCAGTATGCGTTGGTAATATCCAGCGATGGCAGTGATTTGCTCGTCGGTCAAAACGGCCGTATTCCAATCCAGATAAAGCTGCACCTGCGACGAAGCCAAGTCAATGTAAAAGTTGGCTATCAGGGGGAAATTGGTGTCGGTGATGAGGCTTTCTTCTCTTAGGCGAATGCCAGGGATGGTGTGTACCTGATTATAGACGTGGAAATGGACGAAATTAAAGGCTGTTTCAAATAAGGGCTGCCCACCTTGTTGTTGTTGGATTGCTGCCAGAGGGTAGCGTTGAACAGGGAGTAGCTCCCGTTCAGCAGCAAAGGTTTGGTGTATCAGATCGAGCCAGGTGGTGGCAGGTAGCTGCAAACGCAGAGGCAGCAAACTGACAAAGACCCCCAATGCCTGATCGCCGCCGGGTTCTTCTAAACGGCCGTTTGTGCTTACCCCGGTTGTGACATCTGTTTGCCCACTAAGCAGGCTGAGAACCCGCAGGTGGGCGGCCAGCAGTACACTTTTGAGTGGCACCCCTGCCTGGCGGGCCAGTTGTTTCAACCCTATTGAGAGCTCGGCCGTGAGAGGAACGGGGTGAGCTTTAATACTGGAAACGGCCGTTTTCTGGGGCCAGCGAGGCAAGGCAGTAAATAGATAGTCGGCCAGTTTGTGCTGCCAGTAGGTGTGGTTGGTTTCGGTCGTTAATGCCTCTCGCTCCAGAGCTACAAACGCCCGGTAGGTGCTTTGGGGGGAAGTGAAGGAAGGTGGTGTTGCGATACCCGATAATCCAGCATATGTTTGCACCAGTTCTGCCAGCATGGTTGCCACACTCCACCCATCTAATATGACATGATGAAGGCTAAAGAGTAGTTGCAAGGCGTTTTCATCCAGGCGGTACACCTGGAAACGAATGAGTGGTGCTTTTGACCAATCAAACGGCCGTCTTTTTTCCGCCTCTATCCAGTTTGTAATGGTCTGAGCCTGGGCATCAGCCGGTAGTTGGCGCAAATCGGCCAGGGATAGTGGAATTTCGGCCGTTTGGTGAACCAGTTGCAGGGGTTCGCTGAAGTGGCTCAGGTCGAAGGAGGTTCGCAGCACCGGATGACGACTTGCCAATTGTTGAATGGCAGCGGTGAGGGCAGCAGGCTGGAAGGGGGCTTGCAGGTGGTAATTAAAGATGTCGTGGTAAACGGCCGTTTCTGTATCCCGTTCACTGTGAAAGAGCATTCCCGCCTGCACCATAGCCAGGGGATAAACATCTACCACATCCGGCGGCAGTTTGGCCCGATCAACAGCCGAAATGAGGCTAAAAGGGGTATACGGCAAAAGTGTCACTGTGGGGGCTGGTTCCAGTTCGTGGGCCAATGCTTCAATGGTTGGGTGTTGGAAAAGTTGTTGAATGGAAAAATCGTACCCTCTGGCACGGGCGAATACCCGCACCTGCAAACTGCGTAAAGAATCGCC
>CAZPEJ010000494.1:0-4287 GCA_964585465.1 uncultured Ardenticatenaceae bacterium | reverse complement strand
GAAGTACTCGCCGCCTACAACCTGGAACTCGTTGTCGAGTTAAAATCCGCCATCCGTGATGACTTCCAGGTAGCCGCCCCGCTGGGTGAAGGCCCCGACATCATCGTTGTAGCCCACGACCAGGCTGGGACATTGGTTGCCAATGGCCTGTTGGCCCCGGTAGACCTGGGCGACAAAGCCGCCGACTTCGCGCCAAAAGCGTTGGAAGCCTGCACCTTTGATGGTGTTTTGTACTGTATGCCCTATGCCACCGAAAACATGGCCTTTTTCTACAACACCGACCTGGTAGAAACTGCCCCCACCACCTGGGATGAAGTTTTGACGATGGGACGCGAACTGGTTGCCGCAGGCAACGCCACCTATGTCATGGCTGTTACTGGTACCACCTATGATGCCTATCCCCTCTTCACCTCCTTTGGTGGTTACATTTTCGGTAAAGATGATGCTGGCAACTGGAACCCCGAAGACCTCGGCGTGGACAGCGAAGGCATGGTCGCAGGTGTGCAATGGTTAGCCGACGGTGTTGCCAATGGCGACTTACCCGCCGACTGGGACTGGGCCAACAACCACGCCCTCTTTGAAACCGGCGAAGTCCCCTTCCTCATGGCTGGCCCATGGGCCCTCAGCCGCTTGCGTGATTCTGGTATTCCCTATGCCATTACCAACTTCCCCGACGGCGGTTACCCCTTCGCTGGCACCCAGGGTTTCTTCATTAGTGCCCAAAGCGAAAATGTTCTGTTGGCCCAAGCCTTCCTGAGCGAATTTATCGCCAGTATAGATACCCAATTGAAACTGTATGAAGTCGGCCAACGGCCCCCTGCCTACCTGCCTGCTCTGGCCGAAGTAGATGACGCCGATCTGATAGCGATGGCTGCGGCTGGCGAAAACGCCACCATGATGCCCGCTATTCCTGCGATGGGTTCCGTTTGGGGCAACTGGAACGATGCCGTCGTCTTAGCCCGCGACGCAAAACAAGATGCCGTCACCGCCATGGCTGATGCCGGTTCCAAAATCCGCGCTTTAATTGCCAACCCGCTCACCGGCATGGTCAACGCCCCTGGTTCTTACCAGGCACAAGCTGGCTGCCCCGGCGACTGGCAACCCGAATGTGCGGTGACTGCCATGACGATGGGGGATGATGGCCTCTATCATAGCGGCCCCTTTACCCTCACTGCTGGCGATTACGAAGCCAAGATTGCCCTAGATGGCTCCTGGACAACCAATTACGGTGTAGATGGTGTGGCCGATGGCCCCAACTACCCCTTCACCCTGGCAGCTGACGGCGAAGTGTCCTTCAACTATGATCCCGCCACAAAACTGCTAGAGATTGTTTTGCCGTAAATCATCTCTTGAAACAAAAACCGAGAAACACCCCAATGTTTCTCGGTTTTTTTATAACTTGTGTGTTATCGTGCTACATAATTTGCAGGAGGTATACCATGAGTGGGCTTGTTATTGAAAAGAAAACAGCGAACCGCTCACAAGAAGCCCCTTTATCCAGAATTCTGTTTCTTATTCTGGTTGTTCTGTTGGATGTTGGCGCGGTTTGGTTTATTCAAAGTGCGTTATCTAAAGGATTTACGCAGCTAGTGGTCATTATTAGCGTCATTACGGTGATGCTAAACTTGATTTTTTTACTCCCCAAAGCCTATCCGTTCCGTTGGATGGCAATTGGTTTAAGTTTCCTCATTTTATTTACCATTTACCCCATGTTTTTTACCATCTATGTGGCCTTCACCAATTATGGCGATGGACACTTGCTGACGAAAGAACAAGCCCTGCCTCTGATTCAAAAGGCGACCTATCTGCCGGAAGAGGGGAAGTCTTATTCTTGGACGGCTTATAAAAACGAGGCGGGGGAGTATACGTTGTGGCTGGTTAACCCAGAGGGGGAGACGTTTATTGGACGGCCGGGGCAAGAAATTGTGTCTGCTCAGACTGGCGATGCCGGGGTTGGCGAGGTGGATGGCAACGGGATTCCTGCCACGTTGGATGGCTCGCCACGCCTCAATCCGTTGATTGCAGCAACGGATCAAGAGTTACCCAATATCAAATTTGGTCTTGAAGGGGTGCAAACGATTCAAATTCGCTCACCAAGTGAAGCGGCCGAATTAGAAATCCGTTACGTTTATGATGAGGCGACAGATGCCATTACAGATCAATCCAATGGTGACATTTATTACAATGTGAATGGCACCTTTACTGCTAGAAACGGCGAAACGATTGCTCCTGGATTCCGCACCTGGATTGGTTTGCAAAACTTTAGAGATTTTTTGACCAGTCCAGCTTTGCGCGGCCCGCTGGTTCGTATTGTGACCTGGAACTTTATTTTCCCCACCATCAGTGTGTTATCTACTTTTGCGCTGGGGTTGGCTATTGCCATTATGTTTAATGATAAGGATTTCCCGCTGAAAAAGGTGATTCGCTCCTTTTTGCTGATTCCTTATACGATTCCAGGGTTGATTAGCATTATTATGTGGCGAGGTATCCTAAACTCTGAGTTTGGGGTAATGAATCGTTATTTGGAAGATTGGTTTGGTTGGGCACCAGCCTGGACGGTGGAGCCTTTCTGGGCGCAAACGGCCATTTTGTTAGTAAATTTGTGGCTGGGTTATCCCTACTTCATGTTGATCACCAGTGGGGCGTTGCAAGCGATTCCTTCGGACATTTACGAAGCGGCCGTTATTGATGGGGCTACAGGCTGGCAACAGTTTCGACGTATCACCCTGCCCTTGCTGCTGGTGGCGGTTGGGCCACTGTTGATCGCCTCTTACGTGTACAACTTCAATAACTTCAACCTGATTTACCTGTTTATCAGTGGTGGCCCACCCATTGCAGGGGCTTCCACACAGGCCGGGCACACAGACATCTTGATCAGCTATGTTTATAAGCTGGCATTTGAAAGTGGCGGGCGTGGCGTGCAATACGGATTGGCTTCGGCTATCTCCATTGTTGTGTTTTTCATTGTTGGGTCAATCACCCTGGTGCAATATCGCTTCACCAATATGTGGGAGGAGGTCAGCGAAAATGTCTAGCATCTCCATGACTTACGAAAACCTACGCTCATCTCAAAAGTTTCGCAAACGGTTTAGCACGGCTGTCAGGCTGGTTATTGCAGTGGTTTTGATCTTCTTTTCCATATTCCCGGTGTTGTGGATTATTTCTGCTTCCCTGGACAACTCCCAATCGTTGGCGACACAGACATTGATCCCGGCAAACGCAGGTTTTAACAATTATCGGGACTTGTTTGGCCAGAACCCGGATTACCAGTTTGGTGATTTATCTTACTGGAGATGGGTGTGGAACTCGGTAAAAATTGCCACCATCACGACTGTACTTAGCATTTCAATTACCACAATGGCGGCTTATGCGTTTTCCCGTCTGCGGTTTGCCGGGCGCGTGACCATGCTCAAGGGGATTTTGCTGATTCAAGTGTTTCCCAACTTGCTGGCATTGGTGGCGATCTACTTGTTGATCTTTCAAACAGGCGAGATTATTGACCAATTGGGCCTGAATACCCATGCTGGATTGATTATGGTGTATCTGGGTGGGTCTATGGGTTTGAATATCTGGCTGATGAAGGGGTTTTTGGATACGGTTCCGCGTGCAATTGACGAGTCGGGCATGATGGATGGGGCGACGAATTTCCAAATTTTCTGGACGTTGTTGCTGCCACTATTACGGCCGATTCTGGTTGTCATCGGTATCTTATCCTTCATTGGGGTGTATGGAGACTTTGTGCTGGCACGTATCCTGCTCAATGACGTAGACAAATACACCCTCATGGTCGGGCTGCAAATCTTTACCGCCGGGCAATTTGACAAAAAATGGGGCGTTTTTGCGGCCGGGGCGTTGATTGGAGCCTTGCCCATTTTGATCACCTACCTGGTCTTGCAAGACCAGATTGCGGGTGGGTTGACCTCTGGCGCAGTGAAAGAATAGTTCAATTGTGAATCGTGAATGGGTGGTTTGTTGCCCTGATGTCTTAAACCTCAGAGGTCTCAGCGGCTTCTGAGGTTTTTTTCTTCATTATGAAAAAATTTTTACTTTTTTTCCTGGTCATTTTCTTGCTGGTGGCTTGCCAGCAAACGAACGAGGTAGCGACAACCGTTACACCAGTCCCAGTGATAGAGGATGCCACAGATACGGCCGTTCCCCCCACCGCCACCCTCATCCTCGCCGACACACCCACCCCCAACAACAACGCCACCGCCCAGGCCCAAGACCCAGCCACCCCCCCCGCTGGGGCCCCCCCCCCTGTTGGGGGGGGTTTTTGGGGGGGGGGGC
>CAZPEJ010000493.1:0-4292 GCA_964585465.1 uncultured Ardenticatenaceae bacterium | reverse complement strand
TATTTTAACGAAACAGGGATGGCAGGTAAATTTGTTGCGGGTTGATGAGTACTGAACCAGTTGCTACGTTATCCCCTTCGTTGCTCTCGTTGATTTGCTGATTGGCATCTACTTTGACCCAGTAGGGATGATGCCCGACTCCTGTCACTTGCCAGACGACGGAAGCGGTAAATTCCTGGATGGTGCAGCCGTTGAGGGGGGTGGAAAGGGTGACTGAACCAATGGGAGCGGTTAATGTTTCGTCTTCATAAAAGGTGACGGTAAACGGGTCTGTCACCTGGGTGTTGCCGTTGTTACGCAGGTTGACGGTGAGGGTGACAGAAATGGTGTTTGTGGGGCTATTGGTGTGTGCGATGGGGTGAGAAACGGCCGATGGTAGGACATTCACAGATAACGGCCGGGTGGCAATCCAATCCCTCATCGTAACACCCACCGGGGTGAGGGCGGAATAATCATTTTCTACCAGCTTGTTGGGTGTACCTTCTAACTGGTCATTCATGGCATACCACAACCATTGTTGCACCAATCGGTACCCATCGAGTGGGTAACCCAGCGTTGGGTCGGTGGCACTTTCTAAATACCCCACCGTGTTTAACAGGTATTGCGACACACGCGCTGGGGTAAAACAGTTGCCATACTCATCTTGTAAATAACAACCGTCTCCTTCGGGGATGTAGGGGTAGAGCAGAGAAAACTCACCTAGCAGCAGGGGTTTATTTTGTTGCCCGTGTTCTTTCATCCATTGGCGCATGGCAACGACGTGTTCCACAAAGAGGCCCATGTCATCATGTTCGGCATAACAGTACACATGGTCGAGAGGACATTGAACAGACGTGCCATCACTCTCCAAGACAGCGATAGCCGGGTCGGTACCTAGGGCAATGGCTGCTCTGGAGCCGGTGCCATCGGCTCGTTTTTCTGGCAGGACGTAAATGTGCATATTCCACACATCTACTGGCATGGGTGTACCAAATAGTTCCAGGTAGGTTTGCCACACGATGTCCAGATATTGCAACCGTCCTGGGGTGACTTCTACCAGCCCTGAGATAGCAAGGCGAGCAGAGGGGTCTCGTGTTTTGATAAAGTGGTAAATGTCGTGATAGGCCTGGGCGTATACCTGGGGCATTACGTCATCTTGCCAGTACACGCGGTCTACTTCGTTGCCAACGATCCACAACCTGCCTGGGTGGGCGACTACCAACGGCCCTAACCCACCCAGTTCATCGGTTAAAGGTTGGGTTTCGATGATGTAGTAGGGGAGAGATTGACCAGAAACGGGGTCGCGTCCGGTCATGCGGATCATGGGCACATATTCGATGCCTGCTGGGTAGACTCGATTGAAGTTGACGGTGAAATCTGAGGCCCAGGAGAACCCTAATGTTTGCAAGAAGGGGTTATCGTTGCTGGTGGTGGTGGCTACCCCGTAGCGGCAGCTGGTTAAGGGGGGGCCGGGTTGCAAGGTTTGGGCAACGGCCGTTTCTGTCATAACGGGTATGGGTGTGTTATGAAGCCGCTGTTTTGTGAGGTAAAACAGTAACAAGCACAGCCCCAAAAGAACGGCCGATACCAGGCGTAGAGATTTTTGATGAACCATCATCATATCATTTCCTTACCCAACTTCTCCAAAAGATACTGCATAAGATCATAAATTGACATTCTGATTGACTGACCGATTTAATCGTTGAACGTTTGTGGCAGCGGATGAAAAACGGATAAGCGGATAATGCACAATAACTCCATTTATTTATCTGATTTACATAAATAACTGCCACCCATATGCAGGGGCTACCACAGCCCAGATAATCCATATGTTCCAGATGAGTAACAAGAAAGTTACCAGGGGAACCAGCAGGTGTTGTTTATGTTTGTTTTGTTTCGTCAGGGCGAGGGTGCCAACGGCCGAAAAAGAAGTGAACACCGGAATGAGGGCAAAGGCAAAGCGGAACTGGGGCTGAAAAACAGCCAGATTGATCTGCAGGTAGGATACCAAAACACCAAGGCTCCAAACGGCCGTAATGAGTAACCGTAATCGTTGATCCATCCGGGTTGCCTGATGCCACAGGTGATAACTGCCAAAAACGGCCGTTCCCAACACCCCACCCCACCACAAATATGCCTGCCACATCGGGGCTGGCACATTCATCCAACCAAACCGGGCCGAACCTGAACTGGCCGTAAAAATTAAAACATCTAACCAGTAACGGCCGTTTTTCGCCTGTTCTGATACCCTGGAAATAGCAGCGACGGTTTGTTCGACGTGCAGCCGCAGAACCGGATGGAAAAAAAGTAACAAACCTGTCATGATCCAACAAAAACAACAGCCCATCAACGCCAGTTTATACTCATTTTTAGCTTGACGCAGGGCAATATACTCCACCAGCCAGGTTATAAACACAACTGCCCATGTAACCGAGAGGGATAACTTGGTCAGGAGAATCAAACTGCTGAGTAGACCCGCCAGCCAGAAACGACGTGGTTTTCCCACGTCCAGCAGCACCACCAGCAACACCACTGCCAGGGATGTTACCAACACATCATTGCTCACGCCCCGGCTGGCAAAAACAAATTGAGGCCATCCGGCGGCCAAAACGGCCGATAAAATCATCCCCTCCGTTTGCCCGCCAGCCCAATAAGCAGCTACCCGGTAACACCCCCACACCATCACCAATCCCAACCCTACCGACAAAAAGCGTAGTGCCACCAGGTGAACTGGCTCTGGTAACTGCCAAAAATAGGTTTTTTCTGGGTGAAGGAACATCGCCGGGGATGGCCCAGCCGGGTTGCTGGGCGGAAATTCAAAATGAACAGGTTGGTGGAACAAAACGGCCGTTGCCCCATACCACCACCCTGCCACAAGGTAATACAACGGCATATGGTAACACATACGCCCCGACACGATATTCCCCCTGGCCCACCAAACCTCCCCGGCCGGAACTGGATTCACCACTGGCAACTGGGACGACTCAGCAACCTGCGCCACACAGACCAAATGTCCCGGCTCATCGGGCGATTCCCCCGATGGAATAACAAAAAGGTATAACAAACAAAGGCTCAAATACAACCCCAACGGCCACAGCACCGAAAACGACAGTTTAGGCATCTGTTTATCGTAAAACGTGAAACGTCAATTCACGTTTCACGTTTCACCCTTCCTCAACTCCCACTTTTAATCGCCGTCCACATCTCATCATACACAAACACCGCATCCCCCACATCTATCAACCAATCCAGGTTATCCTGCACCTCCGCAGGCGGATAAACGCCACTGTCTTCCAAAATTTCGGGCAGAATAAAAGCCTTAGCCGCCTCGTTGGGGCTGGCGTAGTAGGTAAAGTTGGTAATAGCTGCTCCACTTTCGGCAGCCAGGAGAAAATTGATAAAGTGTAAGGCTGTTTCATACCGTTGTGAGGAGGCTGTGACACAGATGTTATCCATCCACTTAACCGCCCCTTCTTTTGGAATGGCATAAGCCCAGCCGCTGCTTTGGGTCGCCTCGTCATAGGTATTGCTGGCCGCCAGGGCTGCATCCCCGCTCCAGGCCTGGGAGATCACCACTTCTCCAGGCACCAGCAGCGAGTCCTGGTAATCTTCGCTGTTAAAAGTTTTCCAATAAGGTTTCGCTTGCAAAATCAGGTCACGGGCTGCTTCTAACTCGGCGCGGTCTGCGGTATTGGGTGAGTGCCCCAGGTAAAACAGAGCCGCAGCCATCACTTCCCGCTGGTCGTTGAGGACATTCACCCCCCCGTTGCTGTAATTTTGCAAAATATCTGGCTCAAACAGATAAGCCCAACTATCTGGGACGTTTTCGGCAAAGTAAGGGTCGTTGGGGTTATATGTGATGCCGGTGGTGCCCCATTGATAGGGGACACAATGTTGATTGTCGGGGTCAAAGGGGGCATTTTTGAAATCGTTGCCGACATTGGCAAAGTTGGGTATCTGGTTCAGGTCTATTTCCGCCAGCAGCCCCAATTCAACCATCTGGGAAACCATATAGTCGGAAGGGAAGATGACATCATAACCGGTGGCTCCCGCCTGGAGTTTTGCCAGCAAATCTTCGTTGGAGGCGTAATTGTCGTAAATGATCTTCACACCATATGCTGCTTCGTATTGGGTGAGCAGGTTTTCGTCAATGTAATCGCTCCAGTTGTAGACGCTCAATTCTGGGGCCAGGGTGGTTTCGGCCGTTTCATTGGTTGTTTCATTGGTAGAATCGGCCGTTGGATCTTCGTTCGTCGGCCCACCCCCAGGCCCACCCCCACAAGCCGTCAGGATAACAACAAAAACCAACCAAA
>CAZPEJ010000492.1:0-4300 GCA_964585465.1 uncultured Ardenticatenaceae bacterium | reverse complement strand
AACAATCAAAACATGTTGAGATTGCATGTAAAAAGCCCCTTGTTAGGTATTTCGGATTTTGTGGGGTTTGTCGTGAAACATAAAACGTGAAGTCTCTCTGGTCACGTTTTACGCATCACATTTCATTGGTGGTTAACCTCCTGAGTTCCCCCCCCCCCTTGTTTTCACCAGCTATTTACAGTTTACTTGAGTTTACAGTTTATCGTATGATCATTGCTGACCTATAAAAACTTTAGCACGTCAAAGGTATTTCTTCACCAAAACCCCCAACTCTTGTTTGATTTCCGGTGGAATGCGGTTGCGGTCGGTAATGATAGCATCGCGCAGGGCGTGATGAACGGGGTACTCACCGGCCCAGCTATCCATCGTCTGCACCAGATGGGCAATAGCTTTTTGGGCGATTCCCGTGTTTCCCAGTAAGGTGCGAATGACCATTTCCACCGTCACAGGCTGTTCACTTTCGTGCCACACGTCGTAATCGGTGACATGGGCCATGCAGGTATAAGCGATTTCTGCTTCGGCGGCCAAAAACGCTTCAGGGCTGGTGGTCATACCAATGAGGCTCATCCCCCATTGCCGATACAGGTTGGATTCCCCTTTGGTGCTGAAACGTGGCCCTTCGATGGTGATAAAGGTGCCACCTTCGTGCAGGGTGCCACCGGCTGCCTGCACAGAGGCAGCAACGGCCTGGTTTAGTTCGGGGGAAAAGGGGTGGGCCACACCCACATGGGCGACCAGCCGACGGCCGAAAAAAGTACTCTGCCGTTGTCCTTTGGTGAAGTCAAACAACTGGTCGGGGATGACAATGTGCCCAGGGGCGTAATCCTCGCGTAACGAACCACAAGCACTGACGGCAACAATATACTTGACCCCTAAGGTCTTCAGGGCATAAATGTTGGCTTTGTAGGGGACTTCGCTAGGGGTGAGCAGATGCCCACGCCCGTGCCGGGGTAAAAAGGCAATCCGACGGCCGTATAAAGTACCTACGGTGATGGCATCCGATGTATTACCAAATGGGGTGCCAATTCGCCGTTCTTCTACCTGTATCAAATCAGCCATGTTGTAGAGGCCACTGCCACCGATGATTGCCAGTTCAATTTCAGACATGTTGACTCCTTGCGTTTAACCAAAACAGTTTTGGAGATTAGGAACAACTGACAGAACTGAGATTAGAGATTGGAGATTAACAATTGGTTCAATCTCCAATCTCTAATCTCTTTCAGGGTATTTAATCCACGTTCCCTAGCGTACTGTCGTTTGTTGTAGCTGTTCGTTTAGTCGTTTGATGGTGGTTTCGGCCGTTTCGCGCATCTTTTTCATTAACGCCTGTTGTTGCAAGACCTTGTTTTTAGCCTGTTCCACCAGTAACTCTTTTTCAATCAAGTTGGCATGAATTTCTGCCAGCCGGTTGCTTTGCTCCCCAATTTGCTGGCGCAGGTGGTTAATTTCTGCCTCGGCCGCTTCCAATTGCAATTTTGTCTGGCGTAATGACTCTTGGGCGGTGGATTTTTCGGCCGTTACGTGTTGCTGGAGTTGCTCAAATTGGTTTTGCTGTTTCTTCTGGGACTGTTCTTTCTCTTGTTGTAGAGCCTCCAACGAGTGCCGACTTTGGCGCAGCGAATCACGCAAGGCATTTATTTCATTGCTGGCTTGCTGGCGCATTTCGCTGGCACTATTTCTCAATTTTTTCAGATGTTGTTCTTGTTCATTAACTTTGGCGCGCAGTTTTTGGGCTTCACTTTGCCACTTATCCACCAGGGCTTGTCTGGTGTTCATGTCCCGTTGCAGCTGTTCTACCTGTTTGCCGTGTTCTGCCAGCTGGTGGCGGGTGCGGTCAAGTTCCAGTTGGCTGCTTTCCAGGCTGGCACGGTGCCAGTTGAGTTGATCCTGGCTTTCCTGAGCTGATTGTGTCATTTCAAACAGGTCAGCTTCCAATTTAGAAATGCGATCAATCATCTCGACTGACTCATGAATAGTCAGGGGGCGGGTCTCTTTGTGGCGGGTATTTTCCAGTTCAGCCAGCGTTTTCTCCCACTCTTTTTCAACTGCTGCTCGCTGATCCCGCAGCATAGACATCATATCTGCACTTTGCTGCAACTCCATCTGGGCCGCTTTCAAATCACTTTCCAGCTTGATAGAGCGTTTTTCCGTCACCTCGGCCAGTTCTTGCCAGCGCACCAACGACTGTTCTTGTTCGGCCGAATGTTGCAGATTGGTTTGCAGAGCCACTTCCAGGCTACGAGCGCGTTCCGTTGTCTGTTCTAGCTGGGTACTGTTTTCTCGCAGGCTGGTTTCCAGATGATTCCTTTTGCTGGTCAACTGTTCAATCTGTTGCTGCTGCTCTTCGGAAAGCTGGCCCAATTGGCTGAGTTGTTCCTTCTGTTTTTCGAGTAAATCATGTGTGACCTGCAACTCGTTGGTTTGTTGTTCAACTTGTTTTTCTCTGGTTTGCAGCCGTTTTTCCGTTGCCGCCGTTTCTCGTTGCAAGTTGTTCAGTGTGTATTGGGTTTCCTGAATGGTTGCCAGCAGCGATTGGACTCTGGTAGTGGTTTCGCCCGCCATTTCCAGGACTCGCTGCTGGAAAGCCTGCTCCATTTCGTTGCGAGCCGCCAAAGAAACGGCCGCTTGCGTTTGTAAATGTTGTAACGCTGTCAGTTGGGCGGCATTACGCAGGGGCAAACTTTTTTCTAACAAGTCGTCGGTTAGGGCAAAGGATTCGGGATTGGCAACGGCCGTTGGCAGTTCACCCGCCTCGCGCCATCGCTGGTAACTTGTGTCGTCCAGACTGCTCACCCACCCCTGGATACGCCCCCCGGCTTCTACCTGCACCCGGCCAACAAACACATCCCCCCACACCTGACCACTGGCCTGAACGCTCAATTGCCGCGTGACGGCCGATCCACACAACAACCCCGCCACCGTGATTTCTGGGGCAAACAGATGACCCAGCATGGTAGCACCAGCCGCAATGACTACAGGTTTATCTTCAGACAGGTCGCCCACACGATAACCCGTAATTTCTGTGACTTCGATTGATTTTCCGCGCCGAAAAAAGGAAAAAAGGTTACGGCCGTTTTTGTGGTTGTTTGCCGCTATCATGCAATAATTATAACAGGTACGATGGAAAGCGTAAGGCAAAATCCAGAGAGAAATGAACGAACTCTCACCCGCGCCGTGATTTTGGCCGCCGGACGGGGCAAACGATTACGGCCGTTTACCGACCACATTCCTAAACCGTTGTTGCCCCAAAACGGCCGTTCCTCACTGCAAAATACCCTGCTGGCCCTGGCCGAAGCAGGTGTGACCGATGTATGCCTGGTGACAGGTCATTTAGGGGGCCAAATCGAAAACTTTGTAGGGGATGGCTCCGTTTGGGGCATAACAGCCACATTTTGCTACCAAACCGAGATTCGCGGTACAGCCGATGCCTTAAAAACGGCCGAATTTTTCCTCACCACCCCCGCTTTTGTTGTTGCCGCCGACTATTTTTTACCGGTGGATTACTTGCAACCTTTGAAGCGTGTTTATTTGACGGGAACGGCCGATCTGGTGGTAGGGTTAAAACCAGTGTCAGCCGAAGAAGTGGGGTATCGTAGCAGTGTGCGATTTGCCGAAAACGGCCGAATCGTGGAAATTGTCGAAAAACCCGCCCCCGGCACAGCACCCACGCTGGTGGCTGCATCGCTGCTATACATTGTTCCCCCGGCTATTCGTGCCTACCTGGCTGATTTACCCCTTTCTGGACGCAACGAGTACGAACTGCCCGCCGTCATCAACCAGATGGTGCAGGATGGTTATCACCTGACAGGCTGTGTGCAAGCGGCCCCACCGGAGTGGCAAATGCCGGATTGAGACAGGCTTGAATGGTCGTACCCTGACCAGGGGTAGAGGTAAAGTGAAAAGTTCCGCCTACACTTTCCAGCCGGATTTGCATAGATTTGAGACCAAAACGGCCGTTTTGTTGGGCTATTTCCCGCTGTGCCAGCGTACAACCCATTCCATTATCCTGCACCATCAGACAAACTTGATAAGGCTCATACCACATTTTGAACGTTACTTCACTGGCCTGGGCATGGAGTAGGATATTGTCAAAAGCCTGTTGGCAAACTGCATAAATAACTTGTCTGGTTGCCAAATCCGTTATCGCATCATCCAGATCGGGGGGGAGAACAACGTGAACAACTGCGCGACCGTCTATCTGGAACTGTTGCGCTATTTCCAATAAATAAGCAGTTAGCCCATATTCCAGTGGTCGCAGAACGAGGGTTTGTTGAATCTGGCGCATTTTTTGCGACAGTGT
>CAZPEJ010000491.1:0-4309 GCA_964585465.1 uncultured Ardenticatenaceae bacterium | reverse complement strand
ATTGCAAAGTTGCGCGACATCATTTACTGCCTGTCATAGGTGTTCAGGTAATAAAGTGACAAGGTGTCCGGGTAATAAAATGTCAATTTATGCCCTGTGTCAATATAACTTAACATTGGGCAAATGATATTGCAAACCTTGTATGCCTAAGCGGGTAACTAAAGGCAAGGGGACAGCCTCGCGGCGGAGTTGCTCGGCCAATCCCCATCGCCTTTCAATTTCGGCATCTATCTCTTGTTTATGTTCCCAATAATAAGCCAGGGCAGAACGACTTTCATGGTTGTTCCTTTGATAGTAGGCGTACCATTTTCATCCAATAACACATGTTCATATGAAGTTTTCGTGAGAACGGCCGTCATTTTTACCTCCTCCCATAAAGAATGTGGGTAGTGAACAGTGAATCATGTGGAAAGAAAAACGGCCGTTAACAACGGCCACACAACATGCTACACTCCAAACTTGAACGACTTTTTATGAATGTCACTATCCAGAATTATTATCCGTTAATCTACCTATGTCAGGTCGTCTTTGAGATTGTTCCCGTAATTGTCGGGCATAACTGGAACTATCAACAATATCTTGTCGCTCTTTCCACAATCCAATCAGACCGGAATAGAGTAATTGTTGGGCGGTCAACCGAGGTCGTTTTAATGATTCAGAGGGAGTAAACAACAATAAAACTTCAACTTGTTGCCCTTTTTCGACGGGCAAATCCCGAATCGTTAATTCGCCTCGTTTTTGGATAGTTTGTTGCATCCGAATAGCTTCCATACTTTTATCCTATCGTGTGACTCTCACTGTTTACTGTGCAGATTATAACAAGCATGTTTCAGATGGTAAATTTGCCCTACGCGAGGTGTGAAACATGGCAGAAAATATAGTGAATAAAGTGTGGGAGGGAAAACGGCCGTTAACAATAACAAAACAAAATACCGCCTCACAATCCGAACTACTTTTGTAGTAATCTAACGTCCGCCCGCTATAGTTGCGGCTTGGGGTTTAGGGTAACAAAAGGGGCGCATCCCATACAGATGTACCCTTGTCCAAATATAGAGCTAGTGTACCGCCCTTTGCCCCAAACAAAACGGCCGAAAGTATGGTTTACAGAAACGGCCGTTTTCCACTATCCTTGCCATTACGTTAGCTGTCTAATATCCACTATCTAACACCCATGAATATCCCCCTCCGCCAATACTGGAACCTGCTTGCCCGCTACTTGCGCGCCCAATGGGGCTGGGTGGCGGCTCTGGCCGTTTTGCTATTCGGCAACATTGGCTTGCAATTGGTGAACCCGCAAATTATGCGCCGTTTCCTGGACGTGGCCCTGGCCGGGCAGGGGGGGGATTTGTTGACCACCCTGGCGGTTTGGTTTATTGCCATTGCGGTGACACAGCAGATAACGGCCGTTTCCACCACCTACGTCAGCGAAAATATCAGTTGGACAGCCACCAACTGGTTGCGTTACGACCTGGCGCGCCACTGCCTGCACCTCGACCTCACCTTTCACAACAGCCATACCCCCGGCGAAATGATTGAGCGCATAGATGGTGATGTGAACACTCTGTCCACCTTCTTTTCCCAGTTTGTGCTGCAAATTGTGGGTAACGGCCTTTTAATGACGGGTATTTTGGTGTTGCTTTTTGCCGAAGATGTGCGGATTGGGCTGGCAATTACTTTGTTTGTGGTGGTGGCGTTGGGCATAATCGGCCGTTTACGCAACATTGGTGTGCCCTATTTCACGGCCGCCCGCCAGGCCAGTGCCAACTTTTACAGTTTTTTGGAGGAACGGCTGGCTGGCACGGAAGAAATACGCGCCAGCGGCGCACAAGCCTATGTCATGCGCCGCTTTTTTGACCTCGTTCGCCAACATTGGTTAACATCCGTTAAAGCCCGTGTCGCCAGTGCCTCCATGATCAATGCCGCCTGGACACTCATCACAGCAGGCAATGCGGTGGCTTTTGTGGTGGGGGCTGCCCTCTATCAACGGGGCGAACTCAGCCTGGGTGGGGTATACATCTTGTTCCACTACACCAACATGTTGGGTCGCCCCATCGAATCCATTTTCCGCGAGTTTGAAACCTTCCAGCAAGCTGGCGCAGGCATCGCCCGCATTCAGGAGGTGTTGCAGGTGGAGAGCAGGTTGGCAGATAGTGAGCAGTACCCAGTATCCAGTGAACAGTGGGCAGTGAACAGTGAACAGTGGGCAGTGGGCAGTGGACAGTGGGCAGTGAACAGTGAACAGTTAGCAGAGGCCACATCTCACGCTTCACGTTTCACGTTTCACGCTTCTCCCTCCTCGCCCCTTTCCGTCTCGTTTGAAAACGTCTCCTTTGTTTATCCCGACGATGCGCCGGATGAGTTAATCTTGCGCGGGGTGAGTTTCCAGTTGTCGCCGGGGCGGGTGTTGGGGTTATTGGGGCGCACAGGCAGCGGCAAAACGACGCTGATTCGGCTGCTGTTTCGGCTGTATGATGTGTCGCAAGGGGCGGTTTGCCTGGATGGGGCGGATGTGCGCCAGGTGCCACTGCCGGTGTTGCGTGGCAAAGTGGGCATGGTGACACAAAATGTGCAGTTGTTTAATGCTTCCATCCGCGACAATCTGACCTTTTTTGATGGTTCTATCCCGGACGAGCAAATTTTGGCGGTGCTGCAAGATTTAGGCTTGCAGCCCTGGCTCAATTCCCACCCGGCCGGTTTACACACAGTATTAACATCAAGCGGGGGTGGGCTTTCGGCCGGGGAGGCTCAACTGCTGGCTTTTGCCCGTGTTTTCTTGAAAAACCCTGGCCTGGTTATCCTGGATGAAGCCTCCTCGCGGTTAGACCCGGCAACGGAGCAACTGATTGAACAGGCTATCAGCAAATTGTTAAACGGCCGTACTGCCATCATCATTGCCCACCGGTTAGGCACAGTGGAACGGGCAGACGAGATATTGATTTTGGAAAACGGCCGAATCCTGGAACACGCCCCCCGGCAACAACTGGCAACCAACCCAAACTCACGCTTTTACCAGTTGTTGCAAACGGGCATCGAAGAACTGTTGGCATAGTAGTCAGTAGACAGTGGACAGTAAACAGTAAACAGTAAACAGTAGACAGTACCTAGTGGTACTGAACACTGAGTACGAATCAAATGGAGTTCCTATGACAACCACTTCTCCCCCTCTCTCCACCTGGCAAGCCTGGTGGGGCCTCATCAAATGCCATCCAGGGTTATATCTGCTTACCAGCACCTTGCGAATTTCCATTTTCACCGTCACCCTGCAAGCCAGTGGGCTGATTACACGCTCCTTTTTTGATGCCCTCACCGGCAATGCGCCATTGGACTGGGGGCCAAACACCTGGGCGGCCTTGCTGGTGGCGGTGGCGGTGGTGCGGGGTGGGCTGGTGCTAGCAGATATGATCACGTTTCTCACCTGGACATTTAGCAGTGGGACGGTGATGCGGAAAAATATGTTCGAGCGTATCCTGGAACGGCCGGGGGCGCGAGCGTTGCCCGGTTCCACAGGCGATGCCATCAGCCGTTTCCGCGAAGATGCCGACGAAGTTGCCAATTTTCCGGCATCTGCCCTGTTCCCCGTTGCCAGAGGGTTGTTTACCATCATCGCCCTGATCGTCATGCTGCAAATTAACGTGCGTGTCACTTTGTTAGCCTTTTTGCCATTAGTGGCGGTGGTGGTGTTAACCAATGTGACTTCTAACCGCATCCAGGCCTACCGCACAGCCAACCGAGGAGTTTCCGGGCAGGTAGCGGGTTTTATTGGCGAGATGTTTGAATCGGTGCAGGCGGTGCAGGTGGCCGGGGCCGAGGAAACGATGTTGGCCCATTTTCGGCAGCTAAACGAAACCCGACGCAAATCAGCGATTAAAGACCGATTGTTTAATGAGGTGTTGTTTTCAGTGTTTGGCAACATCAGCGGCCTGGTGGCGGGGGTGATTTTGTTGGTGGCGGGGCAGGCTTTGCAAGATGGCACGTTTACAGTGGGGGATTTTTCGCTGTTTGTCTTTTATCTGGGTCTGGTGGGGGAGTTTACCTTTGACATTGGCTGGATTGCTGCCCGCTTCAAACACACCGGGGTGGCGTTGCATCGGATGAATCGGTTGTTGCAGGGGGCAGCACCGGGGCGGTTGGTGCAAAAAACGGCCGTTTATCTGCGTGGCCCCTTGCCAGAAGTGCCTTTTGTGCCCAAAACGGCCGAATATCATCTGCCATTGTGTGATCCGTTGTCAGCTTCTTCCATTCCTCTCTATTAAAAACAACTACGCCACTATCTCCTGCATGCTCTCCTAACAATTTAAGATCCTTGATC
>CAZPEJ010000490.1:0-4311 GCA_964585465.1 uncultured Ardenticatenaceae bacterium | reverse complement strand
AACCTGTTTTAACAGGTTTGGGTCTGTTAGCCGTCGGTTTCAACCGATGGCGATTCCCAAATTGAGAATTGCTGATGCGTAAAACGTGACTAGAGAGATTTCACGCTTTATGTTTCCCGACAGACCCCACAAAATCCGAAAGACGCAAAACTATGACTTTAGAAGAATCTGACCGCCGCCAACAAATTTTAGATGCCGCAATGGAGGAGTTTGCCCAGAAGGGGTTTACCGGAGCTACCATCAAGAGCATTGCCAAAGCAGCCGGGTTACAATCTCCTTCGCTTATTTACTGGTATTTCCCCACCAAAGAGGATTTATTCCAGGCCATTATTCAATCCCATTCCCCCTTTTTGCAGGCGGTTTTTGACCCGGCTTCGCTGATGGAGAAACCGCCGGAAGAGGTGTTGCCTTTTTTGGCAAAGGGGTATTTTCAAATGGCTGGGCAGGTTTTTATGCCCCGGTTTGGGCGGATGTTGTTTGCCGAGGTGGTGCGGCGACCAGAGGTGGCAGATTTGTTAGCCAACAAGTTTTTGTTGCGGGTGTTGGCATTTTTGAAGAGTTATCTGGCGCATCAAGTGGAACTCGGCCGTTTACGCCCCCATGATACTCGTTCTAGTTCCCGCGCCTTTATGGGGATGTTGATTCCCCAGATCATGAGCCTGGTTTTGTTTCCGTCCCTGTTGCAAGATGGATTAACCAATGACGAACACATTGAAACGGCCGTTTCCATCTACCTCTCTGGTCTGAAACCAGAAAACGATTAACGCTCGGCCTCACTGAGTACTACCGATGTTTAACTCCCGCCTCACCTCCCTGATTCGCAAAGAGTTTATCCAGATTCGCCGCGACCCGCGCACCCTGGCTTTGACCTTTTTATTGCCCATCGTCCAACTATTTTTGTTGGGGTATGCAGCCACCAACGATGTGCGAAACGTGCCGCTGGCTGTTTTTGACCAGGACAAAAGTGCAGCTTCGCGCCAATTGCTGGATGCTTACCGCGCTGCCGACTACTTCCGCCTCAGTTACGACGTACAATCGGAGGAGGAGTTGCGCCGCCTGATTGAAGACAACTCTGCCCGTGCGGGTGTGATTATTCCTCCCGACTATGACGAACGAATAGCTACCGGACGGCCGTCGCATGTGGCTTTTATCATTGATGGCTCTGACCCGACGGTGGCAGGGACGGCCCTGGCGGCTGCGAACCTGATTGCCCAGTCCCAATCTACCACGTTATTGGTGGAACGGTTGGCGGCGCGGGGTTTGGGAACGGCCGTTCAACTGCCTATCGAAGTTCACACCCAGGTATGGTACAACCCCGACCTGGTCAGCGCGTATTTTATGATTCCTGCCCTCATCGGCATGATTTTACAATTCCTGGCAACCATGCTCACTGCCACCGCCATTGTGCGCGAACGAGAACAAGGCACCATTGAACAGCTCATTGTCACTCCGATTCAATCGCTGGAACTCGTTCTAGGCAAAATTATTCCCTACATTTTGATTGCTTTTTTGGATATGGTGGAGGTGTTGATAGCTGGGGTGGTGCTGTTTGGAGTGCCTATTAACGGCAGTATTCCTTTGCTGCTGGTTTTGTCTGCTTTGTTCATTATTTCCGCGTTGGGCATTGGCATTTTTATTTCCACAGTTGCCAACACACAGCAAGAAGCGATGTTAATGGTAATGTTTACCTTGTTACCTTCCATTTTTCTTTCTGGGTTTTTCTTTCCCCTGGCAGCTATGCCCCAGGTGTTGCAATGGATCAGTTATGCGGTGCCATTGCGTTATTTTCTAATTATTGTGCGGGGTATTGTGATTAAAGGGGCGGGTATGGAAGCCTTAACCTCGGAAGTGATTGCCCTGACAATTTTTGCTATTGCCATTATGGGGGCGGCAGCCAGCCGATTCCGTAAGCGGTTGGATTAGTTGGATTAGTTGAAGGTTTCAGGTTTCAGGTTGAAGGTTAGGGAACTTGCAACCTGAAACTTGAAATTTCTTTGGAGGTTGTATGAAACATGGCCCACCGGTGATTGTGCGTGTGATGGTGGTTTTGTTGCTGTTGAGTGCAGCAGCGTACTGGTTTTTTGTGGTGCGGGAGAGCGAGGCAAACGGCCGTTTGTCTGCGTCAGGTACCATCGAGGCGGAGGAAGTGGTGGTGTCTCCTGAACAGGGCGGCCGGGTGGCTGAAGTGATGGTGGCTGTGGGTGACCGGGTGACGGCCGGGCAGCCGGTGGTACGCCTGGACACGACCTTGCTCGAAGGCCAACTGGCCCAGGCCCAGGCGCAGTTGGCTGTGGCCCAGGCCAATTATGAGATGTTGTTGGCTGGGCCGACCGAAGCCCAGCTTTCGGCCATGCAGGCGGGTGTGACACGGGCGCAAGCCCAGCTAGACGCAGTCAGTGAGCAGTTGGATTCGGCCGAATCGCAGCTTGAAGAGGTGGAAGACCAGATTGAGGAGCTAAACGACCAGATTGCCACCAGTACCGCGCAACTGCAAGAAACACAGGCCACTCAACAAGCTCTGCCTTCGCCCCAACTGGCAACTACCATTGCCCAGGTGCAAGGGGTGTTAGCTGGATTGAATGCCCAGTTGGGGATGGCGCAACGGCTACAAACGGCCGTTTCCAATCAAATTCAACTCCTTAACAACCAGGTCACTGTGGCCGAGGCCGGAGTGGACGCTGCCCAGGCCCAACTCGATTTGTTGTTGGCCGGGGCGCGCCCCGAACAACTGGCTGCCGCCCAGGCCCAAGTAGAAGCGGTGCGGGCTACTGTGAACTTATTGGAAACCCAAATCGGCCGACAAACCCTGTTGGCTCCCGCAGATGGTGTGGTGTTAAACCGCACCATTGATGCGGGTGAAGTCACCGGCCCGGCCGCCGCCCTGCTAGTCATTGGGCAGCTGGATGACCTGGCGATTACAGTTTATGTGCCGGAAGACCGTTATGGGGCAATTACAGTTGGACAAGAGGCAACCATTACAGTAGATTCCTTTCCTGGTGAAACCTTCACCGGCACGGTGCGCCGCATTGCCGACAAAGCCGAGTTTACGCCGCGTATTGTACAAACGGCCGACGGCCGCGCCTCCACCGTCTTTGCTATTGAACTTTCTGTGGCGGATGGTGCAGGCAAACTTAAACCAGGGATGCCAGCCGATGTGGATTTTGGGGAGTAAACCCTTAGAGATTATAACCCTTTGGGGATAAAAGCCATGTCAATTTTTTCGCGCAAACTATTAAGCAATGGGAGAGTTTCTGTAGAAATAGGCCCTATACGGATGCGACAGGTATGTTCTAATCCGGGTCGAAGACTTTCTTCAAGTTGGATGACCAAATTAGAATCTTCCAATTCAAACCGATCATTTTTATAGAAGTATGGAATGCCCTTTTCGTTCAAAATGTTGACGATAATTTGCCAGGCTACGCCACGATTGACAGAAAATTGTTTGGAGAAGGTTTGCCGTTTGAATTGATTTATGAACCAGGTAAACGCAAATATCGTGACAAACATAATGCTGCCGAACCAAAAGGACATATCTTGTGTTGACACGATAATTGAGCAGCCGAATGTCAGGAGCGTTACAAGATAGGCAGTGATGAAAGAGGTGCTTAAAACTTCCAGGCTTCCACGGTGCCAGGGTTTTGTATCGGTAAATTGGTTCATAGGGATACCTGTTGAAATTTTATCAACTTTACGTAGGAAATGAAATCTGGTTTCTGGTGAATGGGTGATTCAATTCCCCAGCGACCTTTTGTGAAATTTATGATTCACGTTGAGAATTTGGTGCGACGGTTTGGGACGGTAACGGCCGTTTCCAATCTCTGCCTCTCCATTCAACCCGGCGAAATCTATGGCCTGGTGGGGCCGGATGGGGCGGGCAAAACCACTACGTTTCGGCTGCTGGTGGGGGCGTTGCGGCCCGATAGCGGCGGCGGGCAAGTGGCTGGTTACGATTTGCTGACTCAAATGGAGCAGGTGCGGCGGCACATTGGCTACCTGCCGCAACGGTTCAGCCTGTATGGCGACCTGACAGTGGCGGAAAACTTGCGTTTTTTTGCCGAGGTCAACGGCATACCAGCCAACGAATGGATTCCGCGCCGTGACCAGATGTTGACTTTTGTGGGGCTGGCGGAGTTTGCCGACCGGCAGGCCAAACAGCTTTCTGGTGGCATGAAACAAAAACTAGGGCTGGCGACGGCTCTCATTCATCGGCCGCGCCTGCTGCTGCTGGACGAGCCAACTGGCGGAGTAGACCCGGTGACGCGGCAGGATTTCTGGCAGTTGATTGGTAAGGCAGTGGTAGAGGAAGGGCTA
>CAZPEJ010000489.1:2768-4323 GCA_964585465.1 uncultured Ardenticatenaceae bacterium | reverse complement strand
TGGCCAGCAATTCCCAATTTGGAAATCGCCATCGGTTGAAACCGACGGCTAACAACCCCAAACCTGTTAAAACAGGTTAAAACGTGGCTTTTGAACGTGCTTTAGCACGTTTCTTTTGACTAGCCTGGGGTTTGAACCCCAGGCGACGGGAATTGCTGTACCCTGGCAATCCTGGAACGCAGATCAGGCAGGCACCACAGGTTTTGGCGGATTTTTCTCGTTTACCCATAAACACCCATTCCCCACCGCACACTGTTCACCGTTCACTGTTCACTGTTCACCGTTCACCGTTCACTGTTCACTGTTCACTGAATACTGTTTCCCACCACCTGGGATAACAAAACCCCTTGTTCTCCGGCCAGGTGCAGGTCTTGCAGGGGGAAGGGTGCCCAGAAAAATTCAAATTCGATGGGAGGAGAGCCGTCGGAAGCGTCTGTTTCGTAGTGGTGCCAGGTTTCTGGCGGGGTGGCGGTGCATCGGAGTTGGTAGAAGTGGCGTTGGTGGGTTTCGTTCCGGCCGGGCACAGACCATGTTTGTGAGCCGAGGTAAGAGACGAGTTCCAGAGTGGTCAGGCCGGTTTCTTCGCTGGCTTCGCGCAAAACGGCCGTTTCCCAATCCTCTCCCTCTTTAACCGTGCCACCGGGAACCTGAATACCTGCTTCTGGGAATTGGGTATGGCGAAACAGCAGCAACCGCCCTTGATGCACAAGGTAAGCGTAAACTTTTTGTTTGTTTATACCAACACCTGATTTTCGTTGCGGCCGGGGAGCAGGTGCCAGGAGAGCGTTTCGGCCGAAAAAAGCAGTTCCCTCGTCAAATTACCAGGGAGGAGAATAAGAACATGACGGCCGTTTCCATCCACCCATTGTCGCCCCTGTTCCACACCCTGCCATCGCCCACCCATCTCTACCCGTTGCACCCGCACCGTACCATTTGCCGCAAATATACAATCCACACCAAGAGAAATCATAAGTCATTGCAGATCATACTGGAAAAGTATGAATCGTTAGTATCTATTCCGTCAACATCTGAATATAATGGATCAAACTCCAGCGATCGTGTTCACTCAACATCTGCCACGCTGGCATGGCAGTACCAAAAGGCACACCACCTTCGCTAATTCGCCAGAAAAGATAATCATCCTCAACAACCTGACTGGTACGGGCGATTGGCGAAGGTTTTTGCAAAAGCGACGAACTGACAGGGCCATCACCCAATCCACCATCCCCATGGCAAGATGCACAATTTGTTGTATACAGCTCCTTGCCACGGGCCAACGAATCTGCATCGGCGGGAATCGGGTTGGTGATACCTTTATAAACATCCGGTACATCGGTATTATGCCGTGTTATGATGTCAGCATCAAACACCTCTGCCACAGGTTCGGCCGTTTGCACACCACACGCTGTCAACAACAGGAGAGAAAAAACAAATAACCAAATCCTTTTCATGGCACTACTTCCCATACCACATACGTAAAAACACCTGTTCTTTTAGCCACCCCTGATGGTATACCACAGCCAGAATGTGCAAGACAATCAGCCCCAACAAAACA
>CAZPEJ010000489.1:0-2668 GCA_964585465.1 uncultured Ardenticatenaceae bacterium | reverse complement strand
TTGCCTTTTTCAAAATTTCTAAGAACTCATCCAACGGGACACGATGAATACGTGCTGCCCACTCAACCGTCAACAAAGACGCTGCCAGCCTGCGGACGGAAAACCCTGCAACCCGTTTAACACCGAAAATCTCCATCACATCAGCAATATCGCCGTATTCATCCAGAATATCTGAAATACGAGTGTCTTTTGAAATTTCCATACAAATCGTTCTCATGAATAATTATTTCACGCCAATTCATATTTTTTGGAAGCAGCACGCACAATATCAAACAACTCTTTCAACGGTTGGACAAACGCCAGGGTGTAGAGTACAAAACCAACACCATACACCACACCACCCGCCGGAACAAAGATGCTAACCCACACCACAAACCCACCCAGTGTAAGCAGAGCCAGGGTACTCCAACTGCCACCCAGAGCAGGGTTCTTTTCATGGAGCAGGTAACGACGGGCAATATAGGGGATAAGGGCAATGCCAAATTGAAAAACCCAACCATAAATTAAAGCTTGAGGTGCAGTTGTTTCTACGGGGCCACTTTGGAGAAAGTTGAGCACAATCAAGGGAGCCACCAGCACCGGAAGCAAAATCCAAAGATAGGATGCCAACAAATGCCAACCTCCTGCCTGGTTGAGATGTCCGCTGGCTCTTAGCGCACGAACCATTAAGATCATCAACCAAACAGTGCCAGTAAGATGTAAGACCAGCCCCACCACTGTAGGCGGCAAACTGATATTGGCAGGCAGCCACGGGCCAAGCACAAGGCCCAACGCGCCGATTGTCATGCCCCAATAGATGGCGTTTAGCTCTCTTTTTTCACCAAGCATATGCCCGGTGATCATGGGAATAAAATCTACCAACAAACCTGCAAAAACCAGCGACATAAAACCCCACGAATTGGCATGGATGTGAACCTCAAGCGGAATACGAATATGTAACACCGCGCTCCAGTTGAGCCACAAACCTGTACCTACGATGATGCCAAGCAACAAGTAGGTTACGCCTGTCACATAAAACTTTAGACTGGTAGGGGCATCACTGCTGCGTAAATTCCATAGTTGAATTAACAGTAATATCGCTGCAAGAAACACCAATGTACCACCCACAAAAATTATCATCTGGTTAACGGCCGAAAAACCGGCAATTAACAACGTAAAACCTGCATTCAGTGAAAGCCAGATGTCCCAGCGCGTCGCAGGGCGTGGTTTGTTGGCAAGCCCGGCTACCAATAGAGGTAACAAACCAAAGATGACTTGTGACAAAATCCCTAACGTGATGAAGTGAACACGTACCCAGCGCAAAGCGGTGAAGGTGTTTGTCAGATTAAAACTAACTAATGAGGTATCTGCTGCGATGAGCAAAGCAACGAGGGTGTAGAACAAAGCGGTGAAACTATATGGGATCAACACGACAGTTCTCCTTTTGCGCCTAGAAATACCAGGCGCGTTTTTGCCGTCATGCCGCGTTTTGCCCCGTCGGGGGCAATGACTGTCACACCAGGTTTGATCTCAAAGGCTTCGTCGTCAATGAACATTAGACCTTGACCTTCAAGAAAGTGGTACATTGCCACACCATCGGCATGGAGGGGTAGTTGTTGCCCCGCCTCCAGCCCTACGACCAACACCTTAAACGTTGGCGTGTTGACCATAAACTGGGGTTTGGGGCCTTCATTTGAAAAAACTGCTTTGGATTTTGTTTCTGCAAAATAAATGTTTGGCATAGGGTCTCCTTTGTTAATATGCCAAACTTTATCTATTTCCCCCCATTCTTACCCCGACTTTTGTCGGGTTTCTGGCACTAATCTTTACTCGCCTCGAATCAGCCCCCGCTCCTCCAACCCTGCCTGATTCAATATGTGGATTCGTTGCCTGTCCATCTGGATCAATCCCGCTTTTGTCAGCTCACGAATGACCCGGCTTAAAACATCCGGTACTGTGCCCAATCGCGCCGCAAGCTCGGTCTGATTTGTCCATCGGCGGCGTTCAATCACATCCCCGTTGGCTTGTTCTAATAAAAATTTGATAAAACGTGCTTCCACTGTCTTCAATGACAAATCTGATGCCAGGGTGACGAGATTGATGATTCGCTCTGCCATACGCTCGATGATCTGTATGGCTGTTTGTGGGTGTGTTATTACAATTTCTTCCAATGCCTGGCGGGGAATTAACCAAATCCCTGATTCTTCTAATGCTATTGCAGTGGCAGGGTTTGGTTTTCTGGCAAACACACCCAGTTCATTGAATACTTCCCCAGGTTGGATGAAACTTAACACATGTTCACGCCCATCTGGCGAGGTTTTTATGGCTTTCAGAGAGCCATATACCAGGTAGAACAGGTTGGATTCTACATCCCCTTCCCAAAAGATGGCTGCATTGGGTGGGAAAACCTTCCACACTGCGCTCTGTGCCAGAACGGATAACATCTCATCATCCAGCCCACGCAGGAATTCAAAGGTTTTGAGGTGTTTGAGGAGAACAGTGGTTTGCATGTGGTTTAACCTTTTTGCCAAAGGTGTGCCAGTTTGCGGTATTTGACCCATTCGTAGTAGGCCATGTAGAGGCTCAGGCGAAACCCGTGCCGTCCATCGGTGTAACCCTTGAGGGTGACAAACCGCCACTTGCATTGCCATTTTGGGTTTCCTGTCTGCAAAAAACAAACCCCAGTGCT
>CAZPEJ010000488.1:0-4332 GCA_964585465.1 uncultured Ardenticatenaceae bacterium | reverse complement strand
CGGTCTGGCCGTCCTCTGGCAAGGGATAGGTCAACTGGTTCTCGTGCATGTACAAAACCACCGGCACATCGTGGGTCAGGTGACGGGTGAGGCTGAGAAAGGTTGTCAAATCAAACATATCAGTTGCCAAGATGAGATTCGGCCGTTTCCCCTGCGCTAAAAAACGTTGTGCCAGCGTCACCGCCCCACCCTGCATTCGCCACTTCCAAAACTGGGCAGGCAAAGTCAACAGTTCCACCACCTGCTGGCTAACCTTTTGATACCCCTCCGCCCACGCCTGGTGACTACCCCCATGATAGGGCGAAATCAATAAAACAGTCACAAACAACCTCCCTTCGTTCCTTGTCCTTCGTCCTTAGTACTACTTCCCTCCCCAAAACCCCACTTTCACGTTAAACTTAAGCCGGGTAGGGGTTCCTGCAACCTCCACCAAAAAATTACCGTACAGTTTACAGGTAATCCTCGCTTATTGGTACTCAGAACATGGTGCAATGTTTTGTTACCAACCACGTTAAAAAAGGAGCGTGTTCATGGCAATTTTAGCTGGCAGCTTTTTTGGTTTTCTAGGCTGGTTTGTCATTCGTTACATCTTGACCAGTTTCTACACGGTCAACCAAAATGAACGAGCCGTCAAAACCAGCTTCGGCAAAGCAGAGCGTATTCCCAAAAAGACAACTTTGGACGATCCGATTGCCGAGCATCTGCGTGAAAAAGAACGGGAACGTTACATTTATCCCCAAGTTCGTGTCATCCCATCCGGCGGCCCCTATTTTAAGTGGCCCTGGGAACGGGTATACAAAGTCCGCGTAGATACCCAATCTGTCAACATGGCCCAGGATTTACAAGATCCTCAGGCCAACCATTCAGGCACTGTTTTGGAAGCCGTTACGAAAGACCAGTTGAATATCGGGATTCAGGGACAAATTCGTTATCGGGTTTCCGACCGTAACTTGTATGCTTATCTGTTTGGGGTAAAACGGCCGATTATTCATGTCATGGGCTACTTTGTCTCCATCCTGCGCGAACGCATCTCCAGCTTTGAAGCCCCTGCCCCGGCCGCCATTGAAGGGCTTCCCCAAACAGACATCAGTGCCATTGCTGGCATCTCCATTAACGACCTGCGGAAAAACCTCAGCGAACTCAACGACCAGATGGAACATGAGTGCCTCTCCTCTGCTGCCCGGTATGGCATCATTTTGGATGCGTCGCTCATCACCGCCATTGACCCGCCCAATGAAGTAGAATCCGCCCTGGCAGCCATCAATACCGCCCACAACCACGTTTCATCCGAAATCAGCCTGGCACAAGCAGCCGCCGACCAGAAAATTGTCCAGTCCAAGCGGGCTGTGGAAATTGAAACCCTCAAAGCCCATGCCGAGGTTGAACCCCTCAATGCTCTAGCTGCCCAACTCTATGAATTAAGAGAGAGTGGGCCAGACGTATTGCAAGCATATCTACGCAACATTCGCTTGAAACTATACAACAAAGCCGCAAATGCCATCATGGAGGTGAAAAACTAATGGAACTCATCGGTCAATTTTTCTCGGCTGCTGTATTCACCTTTTTCGCCTTTTTATTTGGCGAACCCATTTTTCGCTGGCTGGCCCGCCTTTTTGGGTTTTATGCCGTTGTCGAAGAAGGTTCCTGCCATGTGTATATCCTCTTTGGTAAAGTGGTGGCCGTTCTCACCGAACCTGGGCTGTATTTCCTCTGGTTAAAAATGGGGCCACAAGCCCTGATTGTCAACTGGTTTGGCAAACGTCATGTTTTGGATATGCGAACCGACCAACAATACTTGCGTAGCCAACCCGTCAACTCTGAAGAAGGCGCGCCGATGGGGATTGGGGTGTGGTATGAGATGAAAATTAGCGATCCGGTGTCCTATTTGTTCAAAAATACCGACCCGCGTGGATCGTTGGCGGCAAATGTCAGCAGTGCCACCATTCGCTGCTTGAGCAATATGCCGTTGGACGACATGCTGCAAACCCGGCATGTGATGAGTCAGGCGGTTCGTTCCGATGTTTCACCCAAATCGCACGAGTGGGGTTATACCCTGGGTTCGGTTTACATTCGCAAGGTGCATTTCCGCGATGGCGGCATGATCCGGCAAATTGAAGAGAAGGTGGTCAACCGGCTGCGCCAGGTGACTTCTGCCATCATGCAGGACGGGGCCAACCAGGTAAACATTATCACCAGTACGGCCGAAAGACAGGCAGCTGTTGAGTTTGCCCAGGCGAATGCGATGCGCCCCTTGATTGTGGGTGGGGCACTCCAAAAGATTGGTCAAGATGCTGAAGTTTCCAATGCGATGTTTGAAGTGTTGGAGATGGAGCGATTGCTGGATAGTAAAGCTCGCATTACGTTGGTACCTAAAGGGCAAGAACTTCTTACCCAACTTCTAGCTGCTCAACCATCGGCTGGTGCGTCGGGTGATGGTAAACCGCAAAAGTAGCCTTTGTTATCTTTCATGTACAAAAACGCAGGCTGGAAACAGTCTGCGTTTTTTTATTAACGATTATTGAGGGTTTTGGTTCTTTGGGAACTCAGGGGGTTGATAACCAATGAAACGTGAAACGTAGAACGTGACCAGGGAGATTTCACGTTTCACATTTTACGTTTCACGGCGACCTCCACAAAATCCAAAAGGCCTTAAACTTTCAGTCTTGCAGGCGGTATAACCTTAAACCGGGCTGTAATTTTCGGCCGTTACACTCCGTAGCGGTGGGGTGATGGCAACGAGGTAGTGACACAGAGAGGTACAGAAAAAACACAGAGTTGCACAGAGAAAGAGGCATTATTGGGGTTAACTTTGTGTCGCGCAGGGCATAGAGAGAGAAAATCCTCTGCGGTTCTGCGCCTCTGCGCGAGAAACTTAATTTCCGATACACTTTATTAAAAGGGGACTGTAACAGATGAAAGTTTTTGTGACCGGCGGTGCCGGGTATATTGGCAGTATTACGGTTGAGCAGTTAATTAAGGCGGGTGAAGAAGTGGTGGTTTTTGACAACCTGTATCAGGGGCACCAGGGGGCCGTACACCCTCAGGCTGTTTTTGTGCAGGGTGATCTGGCTGACAAAGCAGTCATTGATGCGGCTCTCAGACAACACAGACCAGATGGGATTATGCACTTCGCTTCTTACACGTTGGTGGGCGAGTCGGTGGAACGGCCGTTTCTCTACCTGCGCGACAATATCGTTAATGCCCTCAACCTGTTGGAAAGTGCGGTACAACACGGGGTGCGCCGTTTTATTCTCTCCTCAACAGCCAACCTGTTTGACGACCCAGAACGGATGCCGATTGATGAAAACGAGCGCATTGTGCCGGGCAGCCCTTATGGTGAATCGAAAAATATCATTGAACGGTATTTGTATTGGATGGATCGTATTTATGGAATGAAGTATGCCTGTTTGCGCTACTTTAATGCGTGTGGGGCAACGGCCGAACGGGGTGAAGACCACTCGCCAGAAACCCACTTGATTCCGCTGGTGCTGCAAGTGGCGTTGGGGCAACGGGAAAAGGTGACGATCTTTGGGGATGATTACGAAACGCCCGACGGGACTTGTGTGCGCGACTATATCCATGTGGTAGACCTGGCGCAGGCTCATATCCTGGCGATGCGTGCCCTGGCTGATGGGGAAAGCCGGAAATATAATCTGGGGAACGGCCGGGGGTTTAGCGTGAAGGAAGTGATTGAAACGGCCCGCGAGGTGACAGGGCATCCGATTCCAGCGGTGGTTGGGGCGCGGCGCCCCGGCGACCCGGCCGTTCTGATTGCCAGCAGTGAGACGATTAACCATGACCTGGGCTGGGCACCCCGTTACCCTAAACTGCGTGATATTATCCAAACAGCCTGGGATTGGCATGTGAAACATCCGCAGGGGTATGGGGACGGTATTCAGTGAGCAGTGAATAGTGAGCAGGGAGCAGTGAATAGTGAGCAGTGAACAGTGAACAGTGAACTGTCTACTGTTTACTGTTTACTGTTTACTAACCATCATCATGGGTTTTCCTTTTCAAATTACTGTTGAAGTGACTTTCCGCGATTTGGATGCGATGGGGCATGTGAATCATGCGATGTATTTTACATACATGGAGACAGCCCGTATTAAGTTCTTGGTGATGTTGTTAGAGTTGCAGGGGATGAGTGAGTTGCCAATTATTGTGGCGGAGGCGTGTTGCCAGTACAAAGCTCCGGCACATTTTGGTGAGCAGTTGACAATTGGCCTGGGGATTTCGCGGTTGGGGGGCAAAAGTTTTGATTTGAGTTATGACATTGTGGCGGCAAACGGCCGTTCCATTGCCGCCGGTAAAACAGTTCAAGTGATGTATGAC
>CAZPEJ010000487.1:0-4334 GCA_964585465.1 uncultured Ardenticatenaceae bacterium | reverse complement strand
ACATCATTGCCACCGCCCTGGCCCAAGACGCAGCCACCCGTGCCGCTGGCCCCACCCGCCCACCCACCGCCACCCCCAAACCCATCCCCACCCTCGATCCCGCTGTAGACCGATGGTGGAATGACACCGTTTTTTACGAGGTTTTTGTTCGCAGCTTCCAAGACTCCGACGGCGACGGTGTGGGTGACATCAACGGCCTGATCCAACGCCTGGACTACCTCAACGACGGCGACCCTACCACCACCACCGACCTGGGCATCACCGGCATCTGGCTCATGCCCATCATGGAATCCCCCAGTTATCACGGTTACGACGTAGTGGATTATTACCAGGTGGATCAAGAGTATGGCACGGCCGAAGATTTCCAACGCCTGATGGAAGAAGCCCACCAACGGGGCATCCGTATCATCATAGACCTGGTGATTAACCACACCAGCAACCAGCACCCCTGGTTCACTGCTGCCAACGCGGGCGACGCAGCCTATCGTGACTGGTATGTGTGGGAAGACTCTTCCCCCGGCTACCTCGGCCCCTGGGGACAACAGGTGTGGTATTCTGCCCAGGATGGGTATTACTACGCTGTATTTTGGTCAGGGATGCCCGATTTGAACCTGAGCAACGCCGAAGTAACGGCCGAACTTTACAATATCACCCGTTTCTGGTTAGAAGACATGGGCGTGGATGGTTTCCGCATGGATGCGGTGCGCCACTTCATTGAAAATGGGGCGGCCCAGGAAAATACCCCCGACACCCACGCCTGGTTACAGGCTTATCACACCTACTACAAAAGCATCAACCCCAACGCCTTCACCATTGGCGAAACATGGACAGATACCCAAAATGCCTCCCGGTATGCCGTAGACGAAAACGACATCGCCTTTGAGTTCAACCTGGCAGAATCCTACGTGCGGGCGGCTGGTAGCCCCATCGCCGGTGACATTGAACTGGCAAAACTGGTGGATGCCAGTTGGCCGCCCAACCAGTTTGGTGTTTTTCTTACCAACCACGACCAAAACCGGGTGATGAGTGTGTTGCGCGACACCACCAAAGCAAAAATGGCTGCTTCCTTGTTGCTCACCTCGCCGGGGGTGCCGTTTTTGTACTACGGCGAAGAAATTGGCATGACCGGCACCAAACCGGATGAGGATATTCGCCTGCCCATGCAATGGACGAGCGACGATGCCACTGTGGGGTTCACCAGCGGCCAGCCCTGGCGCGCCCCGGCCGCCGATTATCCAGCGGTGAGTGTGGCGTTGCAGGATGCCGACCCCGACTCACTGCTCAACCATTACCGCACGCTTATCCATCTGCGAAACACCCACGAAGCATTACGCGAAGGGGAGTGGGCTTTGGTGGAAGCTAACTCGAACCGGCTGTATGCCTTTTTGCGGTATACCGGGAATGAGGTGATTTTGGTGTTGTTTAACCTGAACCAGAACCCGGTAACGGCCGAAAATTACAACCTGCAACTGGCAGAAGGGCCACTCGGTGGGGCAGTAACGGCCGTTTCTCTCTTTGGCCTGGCCCCCGAAAGCTCCCCCGAAATCAACACGGCGGGCGGTTTCTCCGGTTACACACCCTTCAGCGAAATTCCGCCCCAATCGGTGGCAATTATTCAACTAGAGATTAGAGATTAGAGATTGGAAATTGGTGAATCTCTAATCTCTAATCTCCATTAGCGATGAAAAAATTACTACTCCTCTCCTTATTATTTCTCTCCCTGCTACATAGCCAGCCTACCCAGGCACAAGGTGTACAACAAGTCACGTTTACATCAGGGGGCGATTTTTACCTGGTGGTGGAACTGTTGGATGATGATCTGGTACATTTTGAAACAGGTATAGGCAACCCACCCGACGGCCCCATCGTCACCTCGCCCATGGTTTACCAAACAGATTACGCCGGGCCAACCCAGTTTGCCAACGATGGGCTGGGGGTCATCACAACGGCCGATTTGCAAATCACCATTCACCCTGAAAGCCTGTGCAGCACCGTAACAGACCTGACACAAGAGCCACCGTTGTTATTAACGGCCGTTTGCCCCCAAGACCTGGCTGAACGCAAAAAAAGCCTCACCATTAACCCCACCACCATGCAAAACGTCTATGGGCTAGGGCAACAGTTCCGCACCCCTGGTGAAGCCAACGGCGACTGGGTGGGCAGCCGCCGCACCCCTGGCGTGGTGGGCAACGAAATGCAAGGGTTTAGCGGCGGCGCAGTCGGCAACACCCAGTTTCCTGTCATGTATGCCCTGGGAGAAGGCCACGACAACTACGCCCTGTTTGTGGATGTGGTCTACAAACAGGAATGGGATTTCACCAGCAACCCCTGGACAATGACCACCTCGGCCGAGCCGTTGCGCTGGTATGTGCTGAGCGGCCCAAACCTGCCCGATTTACGCGCCGATTATATGGAATTAATCGGCCGTTCCCCGGTGCCGCCAAGAGCCATGTTTGGGTTGTGGGTGTCAGAATACGGTTATGACAACTGGGCCGAGTTGGATGACAAACGGCAAACCCTGGACGAAAACCAGTTCCCCCAAGACGGGTTTGTCCTCGATTTACAATGGTTTGGTGGCATCCAAACCCCCAGCCAAATGGGCGCACTCAGTTGGGATTTAGACAATTTCCCCGACCCGGCGGCCAAAATTGCCCAATTACAAGCCGAAGAAGGGCTAAACATCGTCGTCATCGAAGAATCTTATGTGGATCAGGGGCTTTCCAACTTTGGGCGCATGGCCAGCCAGAGCTACCTGGTGAAAAGCTGCGAAAGCTGCGGCCCGGTGGTGTTGGCGGGCAAGTGGTGGGGCACGGGCGGCATGGTGGATTGGACAAACGCAGCCGGGGCAGCCGCGTGGCACGATACCAACCGCCAACCGTTGATTGAGGCCGGGGTGATGGGGCATTGGACAGACCTGGGCGAGCCTGAGATGTTTGCCCCCACCAGCTGGTATGCCGGGCTGCCAGGGTTAAACCTGCACGACCAGTTAGCCAACCACAACCTTTACAACCTGCTCTGGGTGCAAAGCATTTTCCAGGGGTATGAACGTAACCAGGTGACACAACGGCCGATTATTCTCTCCCGTTCTGGCACCAGCGGCATCCAGCGTTACGGCGTAGCCATGTGGTCGGCCGATATTGGCTCTAATTTCGATAGCCTGACGACCCACATGAACGCGCAACTGCACCTCTCTTTTTCTGGCATAGATTATTTTGGCTCCGATATTGCCGGTTTTCATCGCGGTTCTATCAACGGGGAGGCCCTGGACGAGTTGTACACGGTGTGGTTTGCCAACAGTACCTTGTTGGATGTGCCGGTGCGCCCGCACACCGAAAACTTGTGCAATTGCAAAGAAACCGCGCCGGATCGGGTGGGTGAACTTGCCAGCAATCTGGCAAACATTCGCCTGCGGTATGCTCTTTCTCCCTATTTGTATTCTCTGGCACACCAGGCCTATTTAACAGGCGCGCCGGTTGTGCCGCCGTTGGTTTTTTACTTCCAGGATGACCCACAAACCCGCCAGTTGGGCGACCACAAATTGTTGGGGGAAAACCTGCTGGTGCGGACGATGACAGAGGCGGGGGTGGCGGAAACGGCCGTTTACCTGCCCGCAGGCCATTGGGTCAACTTCCGCACGGGTCAATGGGTAGAAAGCAACGGTGGATGGCTGGAAAATGTGCCCCTGCGCCAGGATGGGCTGTTCCAACTGCCCCTGTTTGCCCGTGCCGGGGCCATTGTGCCGCAGCTATTTGTGGACGAACAAACGATGAATCTGTATGGGATGCGGCGGGATGGCAGCACACGGGACGAGTTGATGGTCTACATTGTCCCTGCGCCGCAACTAACCACTTTTACTTTGTTTGAGGATGACGGCCGTTCTACAGCCTACCAATCTGGTGAGGTGCGAACCACCGCCATCAGCCAGCAGTGGCAAGATGGGCAAATTCAGGTAGACATTGCCGCCGCCGAAGGCACATTTGCCGGGGCGAATAGTGAACGGGATACGGTTTTGCAACTGGCAGTTGGGGATGAAACAGTAACGGCCGTTTCATTTAACAACACGCCACTTCCCCAGCACCCCACCCAAACTGAATGGGAAACGGCCGAAACGGGCTGGTTTATCGCCGATGGTCAACTGTGGGTAAAAACGGGTGTGTCGGCAGTGACCGAGGCCAAACAGGTGGTGGTGACGGTGGAGCAACCCGCCCCGGCCGCAGAAGCAGATGAAGAAGGTGTGGTCGTGGTGGCAGAAACGGCCGTTTCTGAACCCCCCACACCCACCCCAGAACCTACCCAGCTGTATAGGTACATTAACACCCAGGTCAATATTATAT
>CAZPEJ010000486.1:0-4335 GCA_964585465.1 uncultured Ardenticatenaceae bacterium | reverse complement strand
GACCACTGATACTTATGCTTTCGGCATGATAATCGCCAGGAGCAAATAGGGGAGCAGGCCAGGCAGGCCACCTGGCACAAATAAAATCACAAACAGTAGCCGAAACCAGAAGGCACTGATGCCAAAAAACTCTGCCAGACCACCACACACCCCTAAAAAGATGCCGTTTTGTCGTCTCATTTTATTACTTTTCATTTTTTTACCTCCAACAGCTTGACGGTCGCTGTTAAACATCCAATAATTTTCGTGAAGCTATACGGAGACGAAAGAGGACAAGTTGCGAATTATAAAAAATTTGTTGGTGTGGTTGCCGATGCTTTTTCTGGGGGTATTCTTTTTATACCCTCTGTTTAACATTTTGTGGTTCAGTTGGGAAACGGCCGTTTTCTTCAACCTCTTCACTCAACCCACCTATCTCCGCATTCTCTGGTTTACCACCTGGCAGGCGGCACTTTCTACCTTGCTCACACTGCTGGCCGGGTTGCCTGCTGCCTACCTGTTTGCCCATTATGAATTTGCGGGCAAAACTGTGTTACGTGCCCTCACCACCATCCCATTTGTCATGCCAACGGTGGTGGTGGCGGCGGCTTTCCGCGCCCTGCTGGGGCCAAACGGCCCTATCAACCACCTGCTGATGACTCTTTTCCAGTTAGAACAAACCCCACTGCGGCTGGAACAAAGTTTAACCCTCATCTTGCTGGCACACGTTTTTTACAACATGACGGTAGTGGTGCGGCTGGTGGGAGGGTTCTGGGCCAATTTGAACCCCCGTTTGGCCGAGGCCGCCCGTGTCTTGGGGGCTGCCCCCTGGCAACTGTTCCGCGAAGTCACACTGCCTTTATTACGGCCGTCTCTCATTTCTGCCGCTTTGCTCATCTACCTTTTTACCTTCACCAGTTTTGGGGTGATTTTGATTTTGGGCGGGCCAACTTTTAGCACAGTAGAAACAGAAATTTATCGGCAATACGTGACCTTTCTCAATCCGGCGGTGGCGGCGGCTTTGTCGTTGGTACAAATTTTGTTTACTTTTTTGTTAATGGTTCTCTACCGGTGGCAACAACGGCCGATTCCGCTAGATTTTCGCCCCCAGAAAACGAATATGCGCCGCCCGCAAACGGCCGGGGAACAATTTTTTGTTGGTAGTGTGGTGATTGGTCTACTGCTGTTCCTGGTTACACCCCTGGTTGCTCTCCTCTGGTCTTCGCTGGTAGACCGGCAAGGAAATTTTACACTGGTCTATTATCAAGCCCTGCCGGAGTTGCGCCGGGGCAGTATTTTGTTCATCCCGCCCTTAACGGCCGTTCGTAACTCCCTCATGTATGCCCTGTTGACAGTGGGATTAGCCAGTGGTATGGGGTTGATAACGGCCGTTTTGCTCACTCGCCACAGCCGCGCCCGCCTGTTAGAACCCCTTTTTATGTTGCCTTTGGGCGCATCGGCAGTAACCCTGGGGTTTGGTTATGTGGTCACATACTCATGGCTGCGGACTTCCCCCGTGTTAGTGCTGATTGCCCACACATTAGTGGCCTGGCCCTTTGTGGTGCGGAGTTTGTTGCCAGTGTTACAGGGCATCAAACCTGGATTACGTGAAGCAGCGGCCGTTTTGGGGGCTTCTCCGGCGCGGGTGTGGCGCGAAGTAGATTTACCTATCGTGGCAAGGGCTTTGTTGGTATCGGCCGTTTTTGCCTTCACCATCAGCATGGGCGAATTTGGAGCCACCACCTTCATCGTCCGCCCCAACAGTGGCTACCTCACCCTGCCCATCGCCATCGAACGTTACCTCAGCCAGCCCGGCAGCCTCAACTTTGGGCAAGCTGTTGCCATGAGCAGCCTACTCATGGCCGTCTGCGCTGTCGGTTTCATCATTATCGAGCGTTTTCGTTATGCAGATGTGGGGGAGTTTTAACACTTTGGTTATCGGGAATAATGGTTCTCGCGCAGGGAATGTAGCCGCGAAATCGCTTTCGCGCTGTTCTCGTGCAGGGGCGCAGGGAATGTAGCCGCGAAATCCCTTTCGCGCTGTTCTACTCGCGCAGCGGCGCAGGGAATGTAGCCGCGAAATCCCTTTCGCGCTGTTCCACTACATTTCACGGTTGCCGATGCTGCAACACCAGCGACAACACCACCAAACAAGTAGACCCCACCAACATCAAGGCAGAAATAGCGTTAATCTCTGGCGAAATGCCAAACTTTAACATCGAATACACCCGCACCGGCAAAGTGGTGGAGCCTGGGCCGGAGAGAAAAAAGGAGATGACGAACTCATCCAGCGATAAAGTGAAAGCCAACAAAGCGGCCGAAAGAATCCCCGGCATCAGCAGTGGCAAGGTAATACGGCGAAAAGTTGTCCACTCGTCAGCCCCCAAATCGGCCGCTGCTTCCTCCAAACGCACATCCATCTCTGCCAGCCGCGCCCGAATCACCACCGCCACAAAGGAAATGTTAAAAGCAACATGGGCAATTAAAATGGTATTGCGGCTCAATGGCACGTTGAACATGACAAAAAAGAGCAACGTCGAGAGAGCCATCACAATGTCTGGAATAATGATTGGCAAATAAAGCACCGCATCGAACGTCAATTTGCCCCAGAAACGGTACCGCTCCAGCACCAGAGCCGCCAACGTGCCTAACACCGTACTAATCACCGTTGACCACAAGGCCACCCATAAACTCACCTGCAAAGCAGACAGAATGGCCGTATCCTCTAACAATGAGGTGTACCATCTGAGACTAAAACCAGTCCAGACACTTACCGCTTCGTTGGCGTTAAAAGAGTACAGCACCAAAATGAAGATGGGCAGGTATAAAAACAGAAAAATGCCTGTTGCCAGCCAGGTCAGAGAACGGTGGGTCATACTATCAGTCTGGGAGATGGGAGATTGTACCCATCTCGAATCGCTTTACGTGTAAAGTGCCTGATTGCGCGATAACGAACGGAAATAAATCATGGTTGCCAGTAACATCAGGGTCATGGTAATAAAGCCGATGGCCGAGCCAAAGGGCCAGTCGCGCACGGTCATAAATTGTTGTTGTAACAGGTTGCCTAACAGGGTCACTTTGGCCCCGCCCATGAGGTCGGGAATAACATAAGTGCCCAGTGAAGGGATAAAAACGATAATGGAGCCGGAAATGATGCCAGGCATGGTGAGGGGGATTAAAATACGAACGATTCGCTGCCAGGTATTGGCTCCCAGGTCGGCGGCCGCTTCCATGAGTGACCAATCCATTTGCTCCAGGCTGCTGTAGAGGGGCAGCACCATAAAGGGCAGGTAGCCATAAAACATGCCCAATAACACGGCTGGCTGGTTAAACAAAAGGGGGAGTTTCTGGCTGGTGATGGTGGCTACCCAGGCAAAGAAGGTGGAGTTTTCGGCCAATAAAACGGCCTGGTTATGCAAGGTGGTTGTCCAAAAGTTGTTGATCAGGCCAGAGTCGCGCAAGATGAGCATCCAGGCAAAGGTGCGAACCAGGAAGTTTGTCCAGAAAGGAATCATAACCAGGAAGATGTAGAAGTTGCGGTATCGGGCGGGTTGGCGAGCAATCCAGTAGGCAAAGGGATAACCAAAAAGCAGGCAGATGACGGTGCTGAGAAGGGCTAACCAGAGGGAACGGCCGAAAATGACCAGATAGATGTATCCACTGCTGGTTTTGCCAAAAAAACGGCCGTAATCATCAAAATAAACGCCCAGGTTCCTTAAATCGAAGGCGGGATAGGTGACAGTGCCCAGGCGGGTGCGCTCGCCCAGGCTGACCAGCAGGATGACCAGATTGGGCAGGACAAAAAAGATGAGCAGCCAGTAGGCGGCGGGCCAGGCAATTGACCAGGGGGTGTTTTTGAGCAGCAGCAACAACAACATCCCGGCCAGCCCCACCAGAATAGCTGTGCCATAAAATTCGCGGCTCAACGCATAATAGACCAACCCGACCAGGAGCATCAAAACAGAACGGCCGATTCCCAGTTTTCGTGCCCACCTGCTTTCTCGCCACAACCCCCAACCAATCACACCATCCAAAACGGCCGAAATCCCAAAAATAAGGTAAGCCAACAAAGGCGGCCATTGTGCCAGGGCCAGTTCCACTGGGAAGGGAGTCCAGGCCACCGCGCCAAAGGTCAGCCAGCGCACAAACAACACTCCCCACAAAGCCGCATGTCCCCACGACAAATAAGCCGCCACTCGAAGCAAGGGGTGTGTCCCGGCCGTCATTTTGTAAGAGGTTTTGGGAGTCATCATGGTTGAGAAGTAAACAGTAAACAGTAAACAGTAAACAGTCTGTCCACTGTGACCCGTCCTAAATATAATTGACACATTAGTGAGGATAAAGGACGGACAAAGA
>CAZPEJ010000485.1:0-4348 GCA_964585465.1 uncultured Ardenticatenaceae bacterium | reverse complement strand
CTACCCCAATCACCTGTTTAACCGCGTCTGCTTGTGAACGAACAGAGTGTCCATCTATCACCGCGTCCCCGTTGGTTGGTTGCAATAAACAGGAAAGCATTGAGATGGTGGTGGTTTTGCCTGCGCCGTTTGGCCCCAACAAACTAAAAACCTCGCCCTGGCGAATCCCAAAACTAACACCCTTAACAGCTTGATTGTCTCCATAGTTTTTTTGTAAATTCTGTGTGGTGAGAATGAAATTGTTGGAAATGTGATTGTTAGACAAAGTAACCTCCTGATTGCCTTTTTACAGCTATGTGATGTTTTGTGTATTAACCTGAAACCATCACATAGCTGAGCAGTTGCGTTTGGCGTAAAAAGGTACACCATTAAACGATACTGCTTATCTTACCAACCTACCCCGGCTTTGTGATGTGAGAAGGGTCATGGCGAGGTCACGTTCTTGTTATGACCTTTGATAGAAAGTATGATTTAATAAACAGTATTGGGATTAATTTTAGGAACGCGGATTCAATAACTTACAAGAGATTAGAGATTGGAGATTGAACCAATTCAGACATGTGATATTTTAACCTTTGGTTGTGTGGGCAAGTTGGCGGTAACAGCCATTGCATGTCTCCATAGTGATGGATAAACCATGATGAATCGAACCATTGAAGCAGTTGTTTTTGATCTGGGTGGCACGTTGATAGAGTATGCCGGGGCGTATAATAGTTGGCCGGAACTGGAGACACCGGGATTTTCGGCCGTTTTCACTTACTTACAATCCCAAAATGGCACAGGGCTGGAGTTTGCCCGGTTCCGCGACACGGGTTTTGCCATACTGCCGGGGCGGTGGCGGGCAGCTACGGCCGGGCAACAAAATTTGCGCCTGGCTGAGTTTTTGGGCGAAGTGCTGCTGGCTTGCGGGGTTGTGCCACCATCGGCCGAATGGTTACAAACGGCCGGTGAACGGTATCAACAGGCGGTTCAAACCCACGCCGCGTTAATTCCCCATGCCCAGGAAGTTCTGGCCCAGGTGAAAACACGGGGTTACAAGGTGGGGTTAATCTCCAATACCATGTTTACCGGCGCGGCGCATCAGTGGGATTTATCCCGTTTTGGCCTGGCCTCCTATTTTGATGCCATGCTTTTTTCGGCAGACGAGAATCGCTGGAAACCCAACCCGGACACGTTTTGGCATCTGTTGGAGCAGTTGGGGGTGGGGGCAGAATCGGCCGTTTTTGTCGGTGATGATCCAGCAAATGATGTAGTGGGCGGGCAACGGGCTGGCATGAAAACCATCCACTTTGAATCCAGCCAGCGATTCTCCACCCCGCCCGGTGTCATCCCCCACGCCAAAATCCACCGTTTAACCCAACTCATTCCCCTTCTGAGTACCTGGTAACTTTCGTTGTTTAGTGGGAGAGATTAGAGATTAGAGATTGGAGATTGCCAATCTCTAATCTCTAATCTCTTTTTTTCACAAAATTAACCAAAGTTAAATTGAAAAATACCACAAGTTAATTATAATACGAACATACGTTAATTTTGGCTGTTTGGCACTGGTTTTCTGTGACAAATGGCACTTCTGTGGAGATAAATGAAGGAGTATGTTCAAGAAACGGCCGTTTCGTGAAACGTGAAACGTGAAGGAAAAACACCATGACGACACACACCCCACAACAAATCGAAAATGAGACCAGTTGCCTGGAAATTGTAGACGACAGCCTGGGGCGTACCCCCGGTATTCGGCAGATTCGTCTGGATACAGAAAAACAAACAGTGGCCCTGGAATATGACACACGGCAAATTTCGCCCGACGCAGCCGCTCAGGCGGTGCAGAGCATCAGCCCGGTTTTACAAAAAAAGTGGGAAACCTGTGTCATGCGGTTGGGGCGGCAGGGTGGGCGGGCTTGTGAATCTTGTGCCCTATTGTTAGAAAACCACCTCCAACGGCTTCCTGGTGTAGAACGGGCCAGTGCCAGTTACGCTGGTGGGGTGTTAAGTGTGCGTTATGATCAAACACACCTTTCCCCCGAAGTGATTGCCCAACAAGTAGAGCAGTTGGGTGTATCGGTGGAGCCATCTGCCAGCGAAGGGGTTGCCCCTTTGCCTGCTTTTGACCTGCGCCGGGTGGAGGCGGTATTTACGGCCGTTACCCTCTTTGCCATGTTGTTCGGCTGGTTGGGTGAATCTCAAGGCTGGTCGGCGGCTTTGGTAACGGCCGTTTACGTAGTGGCCTATGTAGCGGGTGGCACCTTTGGCCTCAAAGGAGGGCTTGAATCGTTGCGCCACCGCACCGTAGACATAGATTTGCTCATGATTCTGGCGGCTCTGGGCGCGGCCCTGGTGGGACAACCCTTTGAAGGGGCCATGTTGCTCTTCCTCTTTTCCCTGTCCAACGTGTTGCAAGATTACGCCCTGGATCGGACACGCAACGCCATTCGTGCCCTGATGAAATTACGGCCGAATCAAGCCAGCGTCAAACGGGGCAACCAGCTAGTGACCCTGCCGATTGAGAAAATTATAGTTGGAGACCACATGGTGGTGAAACCAGGGGAGCGTATCGCCCTGGATGGTGTGATCCTGGCGGGGGAAGGGGCGGTTGACCAATCCTCCTTAACCGGCGAATCATTGCCCATAGATAAACGAGAAGGAGATAAAGTATTTGCTGGCACCATGAACCAAAACGGTAGCCTGGAAATTGCCATCACCAGACTGGCAAAAGATTCCACCATTACCCGCTTGATTAAGCTGGTGGAAGAAGCACAAAGTGAAAAAGCTGAGACACAACGGTTTATTGACCGGGCCGAACAGTATTATGCCATTGGTGTATTGCTGCTGACCGCATTGGTGGCGTTGTTGCCACCCCTGTTTTGGCAAGAGTCATTTGGCGCGGCCTTTTACCGCGCCATGACGGTGATGGTAGCGGCTTCTCCCTGTGCGTTGGTCATCAGCACCCCGGCGACGGTGTTATCGGCCATTGGCAACGGGGCACGAAAGGGGGTGCTGTTTAAGGGGGGGATTCATGTCGAAAATGCCGCCACCATCAAAGTGATGGCTTTTGATAAAACAGGCACCTTGACCGTCGGCAAACCCCAGGTGACAGATGTGGAACTGCTGGAAACACAAAATTTGCTGCACCACAAAACAGAGTTGTTACAACTGGCTGCCTCGGCCGAATCTCGCTCAGAACATCCATTGGCGCAGGCGGTGGTGCAGGCTGCGCTGGCGCAGGGGTTAAAGCTGAGTGAGGTGCAAACTTTTCAAGCGACAACCGGCAAAGGGATTCGCGCAGTGATTCAGGGGCGAGAATTTCGTATAGGCAATATGAAGTATTTTGAAAAATTTCCGTGTGTAGGCCTGGAAACGGCCGTTCCCCTGGTCAACCACTTACAATCTGAGGGCAAAACCTCGGTGCTAGTGGCAGAATTTGTCAACCAGGAGCAAATGGTCATTTTGGGAGTGATCGCATTTGCCGATGTTATACGCCCCGATGCTGCCGACGTGGTGCGCCAGTTAAAGGCACAAGGGGTGGAGCAAGTGGTCATGCTGACGGGGGATCACCAGGTCGTAGCGACTTTTATTGGCAAGGAGGCCGGGGTAGATGAGGTTTACGCTGACCTGTTGCCAGAAGATAAGTTACAAACCATTAAACGGCTGCGCCAACAGTATGGGCCAGTGGCAATGGTGGGGGATGGGGTGAATGATGCCCCAGCCCTGGCGGCTGCCACCATTGGTATTGCGATGGGGGCGGCGGGAACTGATGTGGCATTGGAAACGGCCGATATTGTCCTCATGTCCGACGATTTGCAAAAAATCCCTTACCTGATTGGCCTCAGCCATCAAACCCGCAAAACCTTGATGATAAACCTCGGTTTTGCCCTCCTGATGATCCTGCTCATGTTAATCACCATTTTCGCCGCAGATTTGCCCTTGCCTCTGGCAGTTATTGGGCATGAAGGGGGGACGGTTTTGGTGTCGTTAAACGGGCTGCGCCTGCTAACCTATCGGTGGGGCAGGTGAACATCGGAGTAAACAATTTTATTGAGATTAGAGATTAGAGATTTGCCAATCTCCAATCTCTAATCTCTGATCCCCCACCGTGCCAAAAAGATAACAGAATTGCAAGGAAAAGGGTGCAAACTTGCCGTTGTCACCTTAGCTGTTTATCAGTTACACTGATGCCTGACTGAACGCACATTGTGTTTTCCACTGTTCACGGATGACTGTTTGCAGTCAACTAACCTGAGCTAAAAGCTGATAGCTAAAAGCTGATAGCTAAAAACTATTTGTAGGAGATATTTGATGAATCCGTTAGTTGAGTTACACGCTTTTGGGCAAAGTTTTTGGTATGACAACATTC
>CAZPEJ010000484.1:0-4349 GCA_964585465.1 uncultured Ardenticatenaceae bacterium | reverse complement strand
AATCTCCTACACCGATAACAGGCAATCCCAAAAATTGTGTTGCCAACTACCCCGGATGACTTTATGATTTGACGCATGAACATGGATGAACAGCTAGAAGCGGTGATAACGGCCGTTAAACAATCTGCTAAATATGGCGATACGGCGGAGATCACCATCCGTGAGTTAAGCATTGAAGCGTTGCGCCAGCATAAAAAGGTAAAACCGGCCGTTAAGGCAGTGCGAACACGGCTGCACAGCATCATGGCCCCTTACCTGGGTGACCCGGTTTATGACCAGGCTGCTCAAGAATTAACGGCCGTTTTTGCCACCCACAACGACAACCAGATTCGTACCACCTGCTGGAAAATTCTGAGCGACCACCTCTCTACACGGGAACGGCTGCCTGTTTTGCCGGAGTTTTACGGCCGTATATTTGCCGTCACGGGTCAGCCCCAACGTATCCTGGATATTGCCTGCGGATTAAACCCCTTAGCCTTTCGCTGGATGAACCTGGAAAAACCAGTTGAGTTTTATGCCTACGACATCCACGAACCACGTATTCACTTCATTAACCATTATTTTGCCCTGGAAGGATTACCCCAACTGGCAAAAGTGCAAGACGTAGCCCTCACCTTTCCCCAGGAAACGGCCGATATGGCCCTGTTTCTCAAAGAAATGCCCCGTTTTGAACGGAACTATCACGGTTTAGGACGGCCGTTATTAGAAGCCTTGCGCGTGAAATGGCTGGTTCTCTCTTTCCCCACCATCAGCACACACGGTGGCCGCAGCCTGACCAACCGCTACCGCAAGTTCATGGCCGAACTCATCACAGGCAAAAATTGGCCCATGACCGAAATACTTTTTGAAGGCGAATTACTGTTTTGCATCCAAAAAGAGACCTAGAGACGACCATTTTACCAATGCACCGCTTTTTTATTCCCTTTTCACCCACAGAAACGCCAGTTGTTTTGCACGACCAGGCGCAGCAGATCGCCCAGGTGTTGCGGATGCGGCCGGGGGAGTGCATTATTTTGTTGGATAACGTAGGTTGGGAGTATGAGGTGGTGTTGCAGCAGGTGGACAAACGAGAGGTACGGGGGGAAGTGGTGGAGCGACGGGAGGCTTCTGGTGAACCCCAAACCCATATCACACTGTACCAGAGTATCTTTAAGTGGGAACGGTTTGAATGGATGTTGCAGAAGTGTACAGAGATTGGGGTAAGTCGTTTTGTGCCGATGGTAACGCAGCGGAGTTTTGTGTCTAAAACGGCCGATTTTTCCCCCAACCGCCTGTTTCGTTGCCAACGGATTATCCAGGAAGCGGCCGAACAGTGTGGACGAGGCAAATTACCAGTGTTAGAAACGGCCGTTTCCTTTCCCCATGCCCTCTCCCACCTGCCCTCGTTTGACCTGGGGCTGATGCCCTACGAACTGGCCCAAGACCAGACGATCCATTCCGCAATCGAAACCCAAAACCCAAAACTCGAAACTCAAAACTCGAAACTCAAAACAGTCACCCTATTCATCGGCCCTGAAGGGGGTTTTACGGCCGAAGAAGTGGCAAACGGCCGTTCCTGCGGTCTCATCCCCGTTACCCTGGGCAAACGTATCCTGCGCGCCGAAACCGCCGCCCTGGTAGCTGCCACCCTGCTTTTACACGAATCAGGGGAATTATAAGATGCTCCCCCCATTCCCCATTTATAACATCCCATGCTTTATCTAGTTGCCACCCCCATTGGAAATTTATCCGACATCACCTTGCGGGCATTAGAAACTTTGCGCCAGGTAGATGTGGTTGCCAGCGAAGACACCCGCAAAACGGGCCTGCTGCTGAAACACTTTGACATCGTTGGCAAACCGCAAATTGCCTTTCACGAACACAACGAACGGCAGGCGGGGCAAAAAATTATGGCTCTGCTGGCGGAAGGGAAATCAGTGGCTGTGGTGAGCGAGGCGGGCACCCCAGGCATTTCTGACCCTGGTTTCACCCTGGTGCGGTCAGCGATAGCTGCGGGTTTTGTGGTGACAATGATTCCGGGAGCAACGGCCGTTATCATGGCCCTCGTTTTATCTGGTTTGCCAGCCCACTCCTTCACCTTTCGGGGTTTCCCACCGCGAAAAGGAGGGCCACGTCGCCGTTTCCTGGAACTAGACAAAACATCTCCCCACACGTTAATTTTTTACGAAAGCCCTCACCGGCTGCGGGAATTTTTGGCTGATGCGTTAACCGTCTATGGCGACCGGCAAACGGCCGTTGCCAATGAACTAACCAAACTATTTGAAAATGTCCAACGTGGCACCTTGTCCGAGTTAATCACCCTTTTTAACCAAAGCGAACCACGCGGAGAGTACGTTGTGGTGATTGCTGGTTACGACAAATCCTGATTTTTCATCTCCCAATTCGGCCCGGCTGGTTGTAATTCCACCAACAACTGCTGAGTTACCGCCGTTATCCCAGCAACGGCCGTTTCAAAGGCCGTTTTGTTGGCTTTTGAAGGGGCACGATACCCGCTAACCTTCCGCACAAATTGTAAAGCAGCCGCTTCAATTTCTGCCTGCGTCACAGGCTGTTGATGATTCCGTAACTGTTTAATGCTGCGACACATAGTTGTCTCCAGGGAATTATAAGTAGCTGTCAGCTGTCAGCTATCAGCCGTCAGCTATCAGATCGTTTGTCTGTACCCGCTGTGTTCCCTCACCAGATCGGTTTTACCACTGGCAGACGCAGCCCGGCCAGAAACATCTCCATCAATTCGATATGGTCAGGCGAAACGGCCGTTCCAAAAACCTGCGTTAAAGCAGCTAAAATAGCTTCCCGGTCGGGGGCGAAACTTTCTACTAAACGGCCGATACTCTTCAAAAGGTGGACTTCCTCACCAAACTGGGCTGCCGAAAGCGGCTCCGCGTGACCAGGCAAATAAAAATCCGCTTCATATTTTTGCAACCCATCCAACAAAGGAAACAGCTGATCCCTGGTATACCGGTTTGGCCCGTGATACAGGTCATGGTAAATGCAGTCACCCAGATACATCACCCGGTCTTCAGGCACAAACACCACACTGGCATCATGGGCATGATCCCCGCCCACATGAAAGAGATGGCAAGTAACACCCCCTAAATCCAACTCCACCTCAAAGTGAAACCCAATATCTGGTGGCCGAATCACCAACTGGGTACGGTCGGGTAGCTCCAGCTTCATCATATCGCGGCAAAAAGGGATTTCCGTGCCATTTGCCACCCGGTCATCCAGGGCGGCATCTCCCCAATCCATTTGTGCCATTTGGGTGACAATCCGTTTGGTTTCCAGGTGAGCAAACGTAGGCAAGGGCAGTGCCGCGCTACCAAACACATGATCCCAATGCCAGTGGGTCAACATGGCATAAATGGGCGGTGGCAAGGCGTGTTTATCTATTTCGCGTAGCAGCATTTGGGCGTGGGCAGGAGAGTTGCCCACATCCACTACCAGACTGCCACGCGAACCCGCCACCACCCCCAACACCGGGCGGTCTGTGCGGTCATCCGGTGGCAACCACCAACTATGGGGAGCGATTTGTTGCAGATTGAGTGAAGTCATGAGGGAAACTATTGTGTAACTTTCTCCATAAATTGCAAAATTTCATCAGGGAGTTCTTCCACCTTTTCCAGGGTTTGTAACACTTTTTGGTAATTGAGAACTGTTTCACCCGCTACTGTGATATAAACCTCCTCGAAACCCAGGTATTGGCCGGTAGCCGGGTCGAGCCAGTAGCGGGATTGTTGCCCGGCCGCAGGCTGGGGTAATCCTGGTAAGGGGGTAGGGGTAGGGAAATTGGTACAAAAGGCAACCATAAGGGCAGAACGGCCGTTAAACACCCCCTCTTGCCGGATAATCCCACTTTGCCCAAAAACAACCAGTTGATTCAGATACCACCAATCTAAAACTTGAAATGGGGAAGGCAAAACGGCCGTTGTTTCCACCGTGCCATCTGTCAAATTATACGTCGTGCCATTGTGTGTCACATTCACCACCAAACCCCCATCGGACGGCCGATGCCAGCTAAAAACGTTATCCCCCATCTGCCCATCTTCGTCTAACAACCCCCAACGTTCTTGGGTTTCGTGATAAGGGTATTGGGTTCCGTAGTGAGAATTAACCGCTTCGTTGAAATTTATTTGCTCAACCAGATGTATCCAACCTGGCGTTAAGAAAGAAGCCAACCACTGCTCAACCAACGTTTGGGTTTCCTGGCGAATCTGTGCCACAGCAGAACTTTCTGCGGCCCCCAGGCACGCTGTCTGTACCACGTCTTGCGCCAGCAAGGTCAAAATCTCTTGTGGTGGCGTTTCTGCCCGTTCAATCAGCACAATTTCATAAACATCTGGCATAGG
>CAZPEJ010000483.1:0-4356 GCA_964585465.1 uncultured Ardenticatenaceae bacterium | reverse complement strand
TTGCCTTTTGTAAACCGTAAACAGCAAATGGTTTACCGTTTTGCGGTTTATTATGCTTCGGAACCTGCCATCAATAACCCAACCCGTTCTCTGGTGGCTTCCTGGATGGGGAGGGTTTTTACAATTTGCCCTTCAAACATCACGGCTACCCGGTCAGCCAGGGCTAATACTTCATCTAACTCGGCGGAAACGAGCAAAACAGCCACGCCGCTGTCTCGCTGGGCCACAATCTGGTTGTGGATAAATTCAATAGAGCCTACATCTACGCCGCGTGTGGGTTGATTGGCAATGAGCAGTTTGACGGGGTGGGAAAATTCGCGGGCCACAATCACTTTTTGTTTGTTTCCACCAGAGAGGCTACCGGCCGGGGTGTAAATGCTGGGGGTGCGGACATCGTACTTATTTACTAACTCTTGGGCGTGTTTGTCTATTTGCTGCTGGTTCAAAACGGGGCCGCTGGCGTAGGGGGGCAGGTAGTAGTTGTTTAACACGATGTTGTCGGCGATGGGGTAGGTCATGATCAGGCCATGTTTTTCGCGGTCTTCGGGCACATGGGCTACTCCTGCTTCGGTGACATCGCGTGGGGGTAGATGGGTGATGTTAGCACCGTCTAGTTTGATCTGCCCTGCTTCGATTTTGCGTAAACCAGTTAAACCTTCGACCAGTTCGCGCTGGCCGTTGCCTTGTACACCAGCAATACCCAAAATTTCACCTGCTTTCACTTCAAAGCTGAGGCGGTTAACGGCCGTTTGTTTACGATCATCCTTAACCACCAGATTGTCTACTTGCAGGATGGTTTTGCCGGGGTGGGCGTTCTCTTTATCCACCTGCAAAATCACTTTTCGCCCAACCATCATTTCTGCCAGACTGGCTTCGGTGGCTCCCTGGGTACCTGTAGACCCCACCCCCCGGCCGCCGCGCAAAACGGTTATGCGGTCAGCCACCGCCAATACTTCTTTAAGTTTGTGGGTGATGAAGATGATGGAAACCCCTTGAGAAGTGAGGTTGTGCATCACTTTGAACAGTTCTTCTGCTTCCTGGGGGGTGAGAACGGCCGTTGGTTCATCCAAAATCAAAATATCAGCATGGCGGTACAACGCCTTGATAATCTCCACCCGTTGCTGCGTCCCAACTGGCAAATTTTTGATGGTATCGTCTGGGTCAACAGCCAGGTTGTACTGTTTGGAGATTTCGCGGATGCGGTCGGCCACAATCCGTTTGTTGAGGCGACCCAACATCGGCACTTTGCCCAAAATGCCCTGGGTTTCTTCCACACCCAACATCACATTTTCCGTCACAGTCATGACAGGCACCAGCATAAAATGTTGGTGTACCATGCCAATTCCGGCAGCGATGGCGGCGTGGGGGGAGTGGAAATGGGTAGAACGGCCGTTAATCAAAATTTCCCCTTCATCGGGCCGATACAACCCATAGAGCATATTCATCAGGGTGGTTTTTCCCGCCCCATTTTCACCCAACAAAGCTAACACCTCACCCTTCATCAGGGTTAAATCCACCTTATCATTTGCCAGCACACCAGGGAATCGTTTCGTCAAACCACGAGCTTCTAAGACAGGGGTTTCGTTCATGGAGTTTTCTCTTTGGAATGGTAACTAACTTAGGAACGCGGATTAAATACCCTACAAGAGATTAGAGATTGGAGATTGAACCAATTGTTAATCTCCAATGCCAGCTGTGTAAGTTGTTTAATTTTCATTCCTTAGTGAACGTCCAGATGCCGTATAACTTTTCGTAAAACATCACCTTTCCCTAGAAGGGTTGGTTGGTGACAAATAAACAAAAAAGGCCACCCATGAAGATGAGTGACCTTTTTTGTGTTTATCTTACATCCGTTTTCACCTGTAGGGGATTGACGGGTTTAATAGCCGGTGATGCTGGGGTCAGCTTTGACGGCTTCAATGGCCGCATTCACCGCATCCTTGCAGGATTGAGAAATTTTGCTATCCCAATCATGATAAGGAGCCAGACCAATACCGCTATTAGCGACGGTTCCGGTGACGATACCACCTTGCAAATTACCAGCGGCAAATGCTTCCACTGCATCACCCGCTGCTACGTCCATATTTTTGGCCGCGCTGGTGAGCAGAGAGGCAGCTACTTCAGGATAGGTGTTGAATTGATCAACGTCCACCCCAATTCCCATCAAACCTGCTTCGTGGGCTGCTAACAACCCACCGTTACCGGTATTACCACCTACACCAAAGATCACATCGGCACCCTGGCTGATGAAGTCTTCGCCGGTCTGTTTACCGGTGGTGGGGTCATTGAAGTCGGGGATGTACACATTCAAGGTTTCAATGGCATCATTTTGGGATTTGGCCCCGTTTTGGAAACCAGTCACAAATTTTTCTACGGGCGGGATTTGCATCCCAGAGACGGTACCGACCACACCAGTTGAACTCATGCAACCAGCCAGGACCCCAGCTAAATACCCCACTTGATCTTCAGCGAACATCAAGCTGGTTACGTTAGCCAGCCCGCCTTCTTCGGTGTAACAATCAGCAGCTTCGGCCGGGCAGCCGTTGGAGCCGGGGAAATAGGCGTAATCCACGATGGCAAATTTCACATCTGGATGGGCGCGAGCGGCGTTGGCGGTTGAATCCCCCATCAAGAAACCGACGGTGACAATCAAACCACACCCTTCATTGACAAAGTTCTCGATATTTTTTTCGTAATCGGTGGCTGCTTCGGAAACGATATGGGTAAATTCCATACCAGCAGCCGCAGCCGCTTCGCGGGCACCTTTGAGGGTGAACTCGTTGAAGCTTTTATCATTTTCACCACCAGTGTCCAGAACGGCGCAAACCTTGTTCGCTTCGCCACCGCCACCACAGGCAGCAATAATGATGCTGAGGGACATCAAAATTACCATCAACAAACTAAATCGCTTATGCATACTCTTTCCTCCTCGTGAAGTTGGGAAAATAAGAAATTATGTTGCCAGCTTGTTCACAGTTTGCGGCGTTGATTGAGCCAGCAACAGGGTCTTGATTATACTGAGTTTTCTTGAGGCTTCAAATTTTGCGGGGTAACGATTGTTTTTCGATGAACTCATCCACTAATCGCCACACTTCTTCATGCACGGGATCGAACAGGCGCATCAACTCATGCCCGGCGTGGGGGAACTTTTTGATCTCTTTTTGGTGAGATGCCAGCAGGTGATAGATTTTGTCTGAGTTGCCGGGGCTAACGGCCGGGTCTTTTTCTCCCTGGAAAATAATGGCGGGTAGTTTTAGCTGCGGCCACAATTTCCGCCCCATCGCGCTCGTGGCAACCATTTCGGCTGCCCCGGAAACGGAGATGCGGCTGTGTTCGACCAGCCAATCGTGTAGTTTGGGATCATCTACTTGAATGGTGGGGTCAAAATCGAGTACCCGGCCGACAAAAATGTCTCGTTGTTTGGAACTATGTTTTAGGGGGTAGAACCAGGGCATAAAATAACGGCCGAAAGTGGACAACTTAATGCGCCAATCTGGTACATCATACAGGGGGGCCAGCATGAGCAACCCGCGAATGTCTGGGTGGTGGTGGGCCAGGTGGGCACACAACACGGCTCCCATCGAATGCCCCATGAGAAAAATGTGGTCAGCCTGTTGTCGTAGAAAGGTTAACCCTTCTTCTGCTTCAGCAATCCAATCTCGGCGAGAGATTTTGTGAATTTTGTAGGGTAAATTGCCATGCCCCGGCAGCAAGGGGCAATGAACGGTGATACCTTTGGCGGCCAGAAATTGGGCCATATCGCGGGAGCTGACCGGACTACCCATAAAACCGTGTAACATCAGTATCCCAATACGGCCGTTTGGGTGGTCTTTTTCCGCAAACATCGTATAAGCCCGCCGCAGTGCAGGCACTTCATAATCTGGTGTAAAAGGCATGGTTCCTTCCTGGTGTAAAAAATTTCGGCGGAAGTATAATATCGTCAATCGTCAATCGTCAATTTTCAAATCCCTGATTTCTAACTTCTTTTCCCTGTCTATGAATACCTGGACTCCCCCTACCCATTGGCTCAAAATCAATACCATAGATGTCCACACAGCTGGCGAACCTTTTCGGGTGATTGTTGCCGGTTTTCCCCCTGTGCCTGGTAATACTGTTTTAGAACGCCGCCGTTATGCCCGTGAAAACCTGGATCACTTGCGGCAACTCCTCATGTTCGAGCCGCGTGGTCATGCGGACATGTATGGCTGTATTGTTACTCCACCCATGACCCCTGGCGCGGATGTGGGGGTGCTGTTTTTGCACAATGAAGGGTATAGCAGCATGTGTGGGCACGGCATCATCGCCCTGACGAAGGTGCTGCTGGAGACGGGTTATTTGCCTATTGTATCGCCGATT
>CAZPEJ010000482.1:0-4359 GCA_964585465.1 uncultured Ardenticatenaceae bacterium | reverse complement strand
GTGGCATCGCAGGCATCGCAGGCAACAACATAGACCCGGCTCTGGTGGCCCAAATGACCGCCATCATCGCCCACCGAGGGCCAGATGATAGCGGTTGTTACTGTTCACCAGATGGGCAAGTGGGGCTGGGCAACCGCCGCCTGGCAATCATAGACCTCTCAGCGGCCGGGCATATGCCCATGAGTGTGGCAAACGGCCGTTTCTGGATCAACTACAACGGCGAAATCTATAACTTCCCCCAACTCCGCACCTGGCTGGAACAAAAAGGGTACACCTTCACCTCCCACACCGATACCGAAGTCATTCTCACCCTCTACCAACACGAAGGCATCGCCGCCTTCCGCCGCCTCAATGGCATGTTTGCCCTGGCAATTTGGGATGCCGACCAACAAACCCTCATCCTGGCACGAGACCGTTTTGGGGTGAAACCGTTGTATTATTCGGCCGTTTCCGACCAGCTCCTCTTTGGCTCAGAAATCAAATCACTGCTGCGGCATCCCCAATTAACCCCCGCCCTCAACCCAGAAGCATTGCACGAATACCTCACCCACCTGTGGGTGCCAGCCCCCAACACCCTGTTCCAAAACATCCACAAACTGCCCCCCGGCCACTACCTAAGCTGGCAAAACGGCCGTTTCCACACCCAACCCTACTGGCAAATCCAATGGCCCGACCCGGCCAACACCTACCAGGCCAACTTCGACCACTGGCACGCCCAACCCCTGCATACCGAACAAGAGTGGATAGAAGAAATGAAGGCCATCTTGCGCCGCGCCGTGCAACGCCACCTGATTGCCGATGTACCAGTGGGGCTTTTCCTCTCCGGTGGCCTCGATTCCAGCACCCTGCTGGCCTACATGCACCAACTCATGCAAACCCCCATCCAAGCCTACACCATCGCCTTCCGCCAGGAAGATGCCCGGCTGGAGCAGTCTGGGGGAGCCGATGCCCACTACGCCGAACAGATCGCCCGCCACTTTGGGGCACAGTTCCACCGCATCGAAGTAGACCCCGATATTGTCAACCTGCTGCCCAAAGTCATCTGGCATCTGGATGAACCCATCGCCGACCCGGCCGCCATCAACACCATGCTCATCTCCCAGGCCGCCCGCCCCGATGTCACCGTGCTGCTCTCCGGGCAAGGTGCCGATGAACTCATAGCTGGCTACCGGGTCCACCTGGCAGAACATTTTGCCCGCCGTCTCTTTTGGCTGCCCGCCCCAGCCCGCCGCCATCTGCTAAAACCAGCTTTGAGTTTGTTGCCAGGGTTCGCCAATTATTTACCCAACCAACAAGCCGGATGGTTGCTGGCCTTTCACCGCTACTTCAACAAACTGGCCGACAGCCTGGAACTCACCCCGGAAGAACGTTACCTGTTTAATCGCTCCTACTACACCCAAACCCAACTGTTATCGCTCTATCGGCCAGAGTGCCGCCCGCAGTTTGCCGGGTTTGATGGCAGCCAACGCCACAAAAGTTACTTTGCCGAATTACCAACGGCCGATTTTGTCAACCGCATGATCCATGTAGACCTGAAGACCTTTTTGCCCGGCCTCAACCTGGTTTATGGCGACAAACTGAGCATGGCGGCTTCAGTAGAGGTGCGGGTGCCATTTTTAGATTATGAACTCACCGAGTTTATGACGGCCGTTCCACCCCACCTCAAACTACACGGCAGCACCGGCAAATACCTCTTGCGCCAGGCCATGAAAGGCATCTTGCCCGATTCCATCCTCACGCGGCGCAAAGTAGGGTTTGGTGCTCCCATCCGCCGCTGGCTCATGCACGACCTGGCTCCCTTGCTGGACGATCTGCTCTCGCCCACCACCGTAAAAAACAGAGGGTATTTTGATGAAACGGCCGTTCAGCGTATGATTACCGACCACCGTCAAGGCCGCGCCGACCACACCTACCGCCTCTGGGCCTTACTCACCCTGGAACTGTGGCTGCGGCTGTTTGTGGATGGAACAATAAAAAATATCTCTTGATATGTAAGGAGATTGGAGATTAGGGATTAGAGATTGGCTAATCTCCAATCTCCAATCTCCAATCTCTTTTTTGTATGAAACAAATTGTGCAACAACAACGAAACGGCCGTTTACAACTAGCCGATGTCCCTATACCCGCCCTACAACCCAAAACCGTGCTGGTACAAACCGCCTTCTCCCTCATCAGCGCAGGCACCGAACGCGCCAAAGTCACCGTCGCCCGCAAAAGCCTCATCGGCAAAGCCCTGTCCCGCCCCGACCAGGTGCGCCAGGTGTACCAGACCTACAAACAGCTAGGCTGGCAGGCCACCTACCAAAAAGTGGTCAACAAACTAGATGCCCTCAGCCCACTAGGTTACTCCTCGGCCGGGGTGGTGCTGGCAGTAGGGGCCGAAGTGCCGGGTTTCAAAGTGGGCGACCGGGTGGCCTGCGGCGGTGCCGGGGCCAGCCATGCCGAAATTGCCAATGTGCCGTTTAACCTGTGTGTGCCAGTGCCAGACCATGTGCCGCTCGAAGAAGCCGCCTTTGCCACCCTGGGAGCCATCGCCCTGCAAGGGGTGCGGCAAGCGGCCCCCACATTGGGTGAAACAGTGGGGGTGATTGGTCTGGGGCTGTTGGGGCTGCTAACGGTACAACTGTTGCGGGCGGCAGGCTGCCATGTGGTGGGCATAGATGTCAACCCGGCCCGTTGCCAGTTGGCTCAGGTGTTGGGGGCAGATTCGGCCGTTCCCCCCGACGACCCCGCCCTGGAAAGCCATGTGCGCCGATTCGCCCCGGCTGGCCTGGATGCCGTCATTCTCACTGCCGCCACCCCCTCCAGCGCGCCCATCCGCCAGGCGGGCGAACTGGCCCGCAACCAGGCGCGGGTGGTGATTGTGGGTGATGTGGGGCTAGACGTGCCACGCTCCCCCTTCTACGAAAAAGAGTTAGATGTGCGCCTCTCCCGTTCCTATGGCCCTGGTCGCTACGACCCCCAATACGAAGACAAAGGCATAGATTACCCCATCGGCTACGTGCGCTGGACGGAAGGGCGCAATATGGCCGCTTTTCTGGACATGCTCTCTCAGGGCAAAGTGAATGTCAAAGACCTCACCAGCCACCGTTTCCCCTTGCGCCAGGCAACATCGGCTTATGACATGATTGAGAAGCAGCTTGAGCCGTATTTGGGGGTGGTGCTGGATTATGAACTGCCCGCCGAAACCCCCAAACCACCCGCCACAACCCCCTTGAGCATCCATTCGCCACGTTCTAGCGCGGCGGCAGTGACGGTGGGGTTGGTGGGGGCGGGTAACTTTGCTCAATCTATGCTGCTGCCCACCCTGAAAACGTTGCCCCAGGTGCGGCTGCGGACAGTGGTTACACCGGGCGGGTTGACGGCGCGTTCGGTGGCAGAACGGTTTGCTTTTGAACAGTGTGCGGCGGAGGCAGAAACGGCCGTTTCCGACCCAGCCATCAACCTCATCCTCATCGCCTCCCGCCACGACAGCCACGCCCCGCTGGTAACGGCCGCTTTGCAGGCTGGCAAGGCTGTATTTGTAGAAAAACCTCTGGCACTCACCCCAACCCAGTTACAAGAAGTCCAGACTACTTATCAACAAAGTAGCTCTCCCTTTGTGATGGTGGGGTTTAACCGCCGTTTTGCCCCGTTGGTAGGCCATTTACGGCCGTTCCTGCGCCCCATCGCCGAACCCTTGCTGCTGCACTACCGTGTCAATGCCGGTTTCATCCCCCGTGACCACTGGACACAAGACCGCCAGATTGGGGGCGGACGTATCATCGGCGAAGCGTGTCATTTTGTAGATTTGCTCATAGATTTAGCCAATTCGGCCCCGGTGGAGGTGTTTGCCTGCGGGCTGCCAGATGGTGGGCGATATACGGGGGAAAACATAACGGCCGTTATCTGTTTTGCCAACCACACCCTCGCCACCCTCACCTATGCCGCCAACGGCGACCGCGCCCTGCCCAAAGAACGGCTAGAGGTGCTAGGTGGGGGGAAATCGGCCGTTTTGGACGATTACCGCCACCTGACGCTGATGGAAAATGGCAAAAGCACCAGCCACAAAACCGCCCCCGACAAAGGCCACGCCGCCGAAATGAGAGCCTTAGCCGAGGCCATCCAACACGGCAAACCATCGCCGGTGCCATTTGAGCAAGCGGTGTGGGCGACGCAGGTGACATTTGCCATCGAACGATCCTTAATGACCAGAAAACCTGTTTCACTGAATAATGGTGAATGGTGAATTGACGATTGTGAATTGTGAATGAGGGACTCTTCCGTTCACAATTCACAATTCACCATTCACCATTCACCATTCACCATTTCCCATGGCTTCCCTTCTGCAAACGGCCGAATCTCGTTTAACCGCCTGGA
>CAZPEJ010000481.1:0-4359 GCA_964585465.1 uncultured Ardenticatenaceae bacterium | reverse complement strand
GGCTGCTCTGAGCAGTTTGTGGACAGGTGCCGCCCCGGCGCAACACGGTTTGTTGGGGCTGAGCCTCTTTTTCCCCCATTTTAATACCAGCGGGCAAATGCTGCGGTTCTCTCCCTCCTTTGCTTCCTTTCCCGATGCTTTGGTCAAAGCGGGATTAGAGCCGGAAAAGTTTTTGCAGGTACCGGGGTTTGCCCAACAACTGGCAGCGGCAGATATTCCAACTCATGCTTTTAAGGGGCGGGAGATTGTAGAATCGGCTCTGAGCAAGATGCACAACCGGGGGGTGGCTCGTGATTACGGTATTTCCTCTTTTACGGAAACGTTGGTGCAGGTGGCCAAGGTGTTGGAAACCAAACCCGGTGAACCGATGTATTTGTGTGCTTACTGGCCCATTATTGATACCTTGAGTCACATTTATGGCTGGAATCATGCGGTGATAACGGCCGAACTGCGGGCTATCTTTTCCCAGTTGCAAATGGCTTTTTTGTCCACCCTGTCGGCGGCGGCGCGGCGGGATACTGTTTTGTGCCTGGTGGCGGATCATGGGCAAACGGTGTCGCCGGTCGAAAAACATATCTATCTAGAAGATCACCCCGATTTACAACGGCTGCTGTTTATGAAACCCACTGGCGAACCGCGTACTCCTTATCTCTATGCCAGACAAGGGCAACAGGAGGGGGTGGTGGCTTATTTGGACACTTTTTTGCACCATGCAACGGCGGTCTATCCAGCCCAGGCGGCCCTGGCAGCCGGGTTATTTGGCCCACCGCCCCACGCCCCAGAAACGGCCGAAAGGGTGGGGGATGTGGTGGTGGCGATGCGGGATGGGTATCTGCTGCTCACGGCCAAAGATAAAGAGAAGGCACAAAAAATGTATGGGCGGCATGGTGGGATGACCCAGGCTGAAATGTTGGTGCCCTGGTTGGGGCTGCGATTGGGTTAAAGGGTGATATGGACGAAGAGGATAAGAAGTGGCAGGTAGTGAGTGAGTTGATTTTGTACCGGCCGATGGATTCGGCCGTTTTGCTGCTGTCCACTTCTGCTGGTTGGGTGTTACCCCAGGCAAAGTTGGCGGAACGGGTGTGGATTCGGCCGGAGATGACTCTTAACGAATGGGTGATGACCCAATTTCACATACAGGCCGTTACCCTGTATTGTGCCAGTCTGAAGGTAGATCGGCAGGAACACCAGGAGGAGACACGGTTTGTGATGGAGGTGCGAGGGGGAGAGGGGCCGGAAAACGGCCGTTTTTTCACCCCAGATGAACTGCTTTTGTTTCCTGCTTCCGAGCAGCGCAGCTTTTTGGAAACATGCCTGGCTGAATTGCATGGTGTTCCACCTGCCCAACGTCCGCCCTGGTTATGCCCAGGCTGGTTTGATGAAGCTGCTGCCTGGATGCAGGCAAAACTGGCTGACCTGGGGTATGTTATAAAGGGAGAAATTGAACAAATTAACAATTGGGTGTTGTCGTCGGTGCTGCGTGTGGCAACGGATAGGGGAACTGTTTATTTGAAGGCAGTGGTGGATATGCCCCTGTTTGTGAATGAGCCGGTGATGGTGCAGGCGTTAGCCCCGTTTTTGCCGGGGAATTTGCCCCATCCACTGGCGATTGAACCTGTGAAGCGGTGGATGTTGATGTCGGATTTTGGCAAACCGATTGGCCGGAATGCTCCTCTGGAGACGTTGGTTATGATGGTGCAGGAATTCGGCCGTATTCAGGCCCGTTTGAGCTACCAGGTGGATACGTTGTGGCAAATCGGCTGTCTGGATCGCCGCCTGGCACGGTTGGCAGAGCAGTTGACGGGGTTGTTGGCTGATGAGCAGGCGTTACAGGGGATGGAAACGGCCGAAATAGACAATCTTCGCCACCATGTTGCCCATTTGCAGGCTGTAATGGCAGAATTGGCGACGTACCACATTCCATCAACCTTGATGCACGGCGATTTGCACCTGGATAATGTGGCTTTGTACGAAGGGCAAATGCTCTTTTTCGATTGGACGGATGCCTGTATCACCCACCCATTTATGGATATGATGGTGATTTATGAAGAGCCGGACGAAAGCCGACGCACGCACATGCGGGATGCGTATTTGCAGCAATGGACAGCTTTTGAGCCGATGGAACGATTGTTGCAGGCGTGGCAACTGGTTGAATCGCTTTGGCCGCTACATCAGGCTGTTTCTTACCAATCCATCATGGCAAATCTGGAAGAGGTGCCGCGTCAAGGATTTGGCAAGGTGATTCCATATTATTTGAACCTGGCAGCAAAAACGCAAAAGTAGCCGAAAGAACTCGCGTGTTATTCGGCCGTTTTCGGGCAGGCTGCCAGGTCTAAAGGGGATTGAGATGCAAAAAGTGAATGTCATATCGGCCGTTTTGAATATCCGCCGCCAGCCCAGTGCCAATAGTGAACTGGTGGGTACGTATGCTCAGGGGGAGGTAGTGGAGGTTTTGGCGGAGGTGGAAGGGAAGTATTTACGCAGTGGTCTCACCTGGTTGCTGACCGGCCGGGGCTGGATTGCTAAACAGTACACCCAACCGACTTATAGCGGCCCTGCTGTGACGTTTACGCCCGCCATGCACGCCCCTGGCAGTGATTGGATGTGGCAGTTGTTGGAGGTGCAACAGTTCTTTCACGCGCTGGATTTGCCGGTTAAGTTTCTCAGCATTGGGTTTAGCCCGGATTATTGGCGTTTTCACAAACCGGAGTTCCACCTGGTGCGGGTTTACTGGCAGTCGGATGGCACAAAATGGTCGGCGCAGCAGATTTGGAGTGCGGTGCGGGGGGATGTGTTACGTTTTTATCAGCAAGGGGCGCGTAAGTTTGAGTTATTGAATGAACCCAATTTGCGGCAGGAGGGGTTTGGGGTTTCCTGGCGGAATGGGGCGGAATTCGGCCGTTTCCTGCTTGATTTAATGGCTTTGATGCGAGTGGAATGCCCGGAAGCCCAATTTTATTATCCTGGTCTTAGCCCGGGGTTGCCCTGGACGAGCCAGTTTGTTTTTACGGATGCGGCTTGGGCCTTGGTGCAGGGACAGATGGCTGGCATTTGTATGCACGCTTATTCTGGGACGGTGAATCATGTAGAAACGGCCGTTCAGGATATTGTGACCCAGGTGAAAGGGTTCCAGCAGCGATACGCCCTACAAAAACCTTTGGTGGTGAGTGAATGTAGTGTCAATCGTGCAGCCCCGGCGGATTACAAAGCGGCCGTTTATGCAAAAACGGAAAAGGTTTTGAAGGAGATTCCTGGGGTTGAAGCCCTGGTTTATTTTATCAGCCATTGGGAAGCCCCACCGGAACAGGCGGCTCACGGCGAATCCTGGTTAGGGACGAACCTGCCCACTGCCTATAAACAACAGAAAGCTGTGTAGGACAAGATTTGTCAACGGCTTTACCTTTGTTTCGTTTGAAAACTGAAAGGAGATAATGTGATGCCTTTACCGCTTATTTTGTATGGTGCGACGGATTGTGACGACACCGAACGAACACGTAACCATTTGCATAAACATGATATTTTGTTCCGCGAGGTCAACATTGACCAAGACGCGGCGGCTGAACAATTTGTCATTTTCATGAATGGTGGGTTTCGCAGCACGCCGACGCTGGTTTTTGGTGAAGGTAAGTTCAAACTCATCATCACTGAGCCATCTGATGACGAGCTGGACAATATGCTCAGACAAGCAGGTTACTCAGTTGCATAACGCTCTTTCAGTCCTGGCACAACCCGGAACCAAAACGGCCGAAACCTGGAAGGAATTCGGCCGTTTTCCACTGTTCACCGGCTACTGTTCACTGCTCACTAAAACAATCAACGTGATCCGCGTGTTATTCTGCCCTTCTCCGACAGGCTGCTAGCAGGCACGTTTCCATTTAGATCTTCACTCATAAACAGGTGCTTTAATACACAAACTGAACAGTAACCATTAAAACAACCCAACTCTTGTCTCCAGGTCAAGCAGTTATAAAAACAGTACGGCTTTCCTGCCATTGCTTAAATGAGTGATCACTTTCGCCTGACGGTTCACCAAGTACCAGATTCTCCGCGCTAATATCTTCATCCAAGGCAGGCCAGTGGATTCCCTCACCCTGACCGATAAACCGCCAGTTATTTCGCTCATTTGGCGTTCCATAAAGAAGGCGCGGGTACCAATTGAGGGGCACTGAAATGGTTCGCCCGTCGCTTAGATCAACAGTTAAGGTGTCATTCGTTACTACTACAGTTTGTATTTGTGGGATTTGTAATTTAACGGTCAAAGAACTCATTCCAGCTCCTTAGCAAAGTTGCTCTATACTCGGTGACAAGTTCCTGCATTTGATTGATCTCTTTGCGGCTAAAACCACCGCTCTTTTCCAG
>CAZPEJ010000480.1:0-4364 GCA_964585465.1 uncultured Ardenticatenaceae bacterium | reverse complement strand
GCCGAAGAACGCCTGCAAGAAGTAACAGGAAGCCCCTAACAAAGAAGCCAAAATAATAATCAAATCTCGGAAACGGCGGCTTTGTAAAATGCCCCCCAGCGCGGTGGTCACCAGTTGCCCGATAATCACCATGTGGGCATAACTGAGGAACACACCAACCAGCAGCACAGGCAACACCGGGGTAATCCCAAACCCGACAAAAATTGCCACAAAGATAGGCATCACCAGATAAGTAGGGTAATCGAACAGTGCGCCAAACAACACCCCCAGTATCAAGTCGCGGCGAGGCAGGGGGTAAACCAACAGGCGGGTAATATCGGCCGCTTCGTTGGCCGACCCGGCCAGGATGGGAATTACTGCCCACACCAGCCAGAATAAGACCAACACCCCGCCCAACAGTTCGGTAGGCCAGGGTTGATCGAGACGACGATAGGCAACGGCCGTTCCCACCGCTCCCCCCACCACAAACGGGGCAAAAAAGAGGATGACAACCACAGCTGCCACAATACGCCCCTTCTCGCGGCTGAACTGGCGCACGGTCAACTTGCCGCGCAACCACAACAAAGCCCCTACATAACGACGGTCGAATTTGAACATAGTGTTTTTAGTTTTAGCTATCAGCTATTAGCTATCAGCTTTCAGCTTCCCCTGCTGACGGCTGATAGCTGACGGCTGACGGCTGATAGCTTCCCCTACTGACGGCTGATAGCTGACGGCTGACAGCTTCCCCGGCTGACGGCTGACAGCTTTTACATATTGAGCCACGATAAACGCCCGCCCGCCTCCAGTTCTTCGGTAGCACCGACAGCGCGTAAAAACAACTCTTCCAGGCGGGCTTCGTCGCCCGTTTGGGCCATTTGGCGTAGTTCGGGAATACTGCCTTCGGCCACCAAACGGCCGTTTGCAATCACCCCCACCCGTGTACACAGCCGCTCTACCACCTCCAAAATGTGGGAGGAGAAAAAAATCGTTGTCCCATTGGCCCGTAACTGTTGCAACACATCCCGAATCACCCGGCCGGAGACAGCATCAATGCCTTCAAAGGGTTCATCCAGAAACAAAACACGCGGGGCATGGATGATGGCGGCGGCCAGCCCCGTCTTTTTTCTCATGCCATGTGAATAATCCACAATGAGTTTGTCAGCATCGGCCGTTAAACCCATCAATTCCAACAACTCCTCAGTGCGACTATTCACCTCCGGTTTGGCAACCCCATACAAGGTGCCCGCAAAACGAATAAACTCACGGGCTGTCAGGCGTTGGTACAGGTTTAACCCCTCTGGCAACACCCCCAACTGCTTTTTAGCCTGCAACGGGTCTTGCCAAATGTCAATGCCAGTGATCCGCGCCGATCCGGCTGTGGGGCGCAATAACCCCACCAACATGTTGATGGTGGTAGATTTGCCTGCCCCATTTGGCCCCAAAAAGCCAAAAAACTCCCCTTCCTTCACTGCCAGGTTTAGCCCATCTACGGCTAATTTTTTGTCAAACTGTCGGGTTAAACCAATTGCTTCAACGGCCGTTCCTGTTGTCATAGTTTGCTCGTTATGTTCTCACATAGAGGGTGTTTATTCATCAGACATGGTGGAGATGCCGGGAGGAAAAACTGGTTCTTTGGGAACTCAGGGGGTTGACAAGCAATGAAACGTGAAACGTAAAACGTGACCAGAGGAATTTCACGTTTCACGTTTTACGTTTCACGGCAAACCCCACAAAATCCGAAAGACCCGAAAAACTCTCTGCGCCCCTGCGCGAGAACCCTTATTTCCAAATCTCTAATCTCCAATCCCAATACAAATGTCAGTTTTTGCCCTGTGTCGGTATACCCCCAACCCTGATCTAAACCGTAACAACTCGTTAAACAGTTGTTAATTAGGGCGGAGTATACTGTTTTTAAGTTTGTAAAACGAATGCTGTATCAATCAAATATAGCAAACGTTCACCTTCATTTCCTCCCTCCTCTCAGAGGCCAGACTCCCTCATCTGGCCTCTCCTCTTTTTTATTGAACCCGCCGCATGGCAAACCAGAGCAGAATACCCATTAACACCCCGCCTGCCAGGAATGGGGCAGTTGAACCTAATAATTGAAAAATAGCCCCCCCAATTAAAGGGGCCAGGGCGTTGGCACCACTTAAGAAGGCAGCCGAAAAGCCCAACATGATGCCTACCTCGTGGGGCTGTACCCGTTTGGTAATCAGGCTGTTGATAGCCGGGTGCAAGATGCCGCCACCAATGGCTGTGGGAATCATTGCCAACAAAATCCATACCAACCCCCACCAGCCGTTATGGGTATCGTCTGGCAGGGCGATGGCGGTGTTTTGCAGTGGGGGCGTTTCGCCAGGGCGGGCTGCTTCGGTGGTGAGTTCGGCCGTTAATTCTGCCTGATTATACCAGGGGACAGGTTGGGAAGGGGTAACGGCCGTTAAAATCAAGCCCACCGTTAATAACCCCAACCCGGCAAAAACCAGCCGCCGATCCCCATACGTGCGGCTCCATCGGCCAATTAGCCCCCCCTGCACCGCCACCACAATCACCCCCACAAAAACAAACACAACCGCATTACCAGAGGCATTTAAACCCAACCGTGACAAAGTAAACAGAGAAAGTAACTGCTCAAACCCGCCAAAGGCAATTTGTTGGGTAAACATGAGCAACAACAAAATACCAACGGCCGGGTGGGTCAGGGCTTCTATCAGTTGTCGCAGGGAAAAAGTGGCTTTTTGGCTGCCCTGGCCGCGCCGGTGTGGGGGCAAGGTTTCTTCCAGCCAAAACGCAGTCAGCAAGATGGAAACGGCCGAAAAAACGGCCGCCGCAAAAGCCGGTACATGATAGTTATTATCGCTGGCTGCCAGTGACACAAAAGCAATCACCGGGCCGATGATAAACCCCAGCCCAAAAGCGGCCCCAATCAACCCTAACCCCTGAGTGCGGTTCTTTTCGGTGGTGCTATCGCTAATGACAGCCTGGGCCGTTGAGATATTGGCCCCAGAGAGACCATCTATAAAACGGGAGAGAAAGAGCAACCATAAATTACTGGCAAATCCCAAAATGAGAAACCCCACCAGGGTGCCTACCTGACTGGCAAGCAAAACGGGTTTACGGCCGTATTTGTCCGACAGCCGCCCCAACCAGGGTGCCCCCACAAACTGCATGATGGGATACGTCGCCCCCAATGCCCCAATAACGGCCGCATTTGCCCCAAACGAGGTCGCATACAACGGTAACAAGGGGATAATGATCGTCAGCCCCAACAAATCAATCAAAACAATGATAAAAACTGGCAGGATTTTTTTGAAATCCAGTTTGTCGTCGTTGCTGTTCATAATATCTTTTGTATTGCTTAACAAAGGATTCTGACCCGCGAAACCCGCCCAATCCGCAAAATCCGCGTTCCATTCAATGGGATGCGGGTCAACGCGGGTCAAACGGGTCAACGCGGATTTTTCTACAGATCAAGTTGCCTTGAATCACCAATTAATTCTGACCCGCGAAAACCCGCCCAATCCGCAAAATCCGCGTTCCATTCAATCGTTGTTATTTAGCCAAAACGGAATAACGGCCGACTCCAGGGAATGGCAGCCAGGATAAGCACCACCGCAAGGGTAAAAAAGATGGCGGCGGCTCGGAATTTGGCACTGGATTCCACCCCCTTTTTGCTGCGAGAACGGCCGATATGGGCCAACACCACCCCCACCACCATCAACAACAGATGTTCCACCACAAAAAAGCGCACATCCCCGTTCGCCATCGCCGCCCCCATATCACTAAAGGCATTGGTTGTGATGGGACTAATGACATACAAAATCAGCCCCAATAACAGTTGCGTATCCAGTCCACTGGTAAAAATAACACCCAGGCGATTATCCAGGTCGCTCCACTTCCCTCGATTTATCACCCCCAAAATCGCTTTAACAGCGGCAGCAATACCCACCAACAAAGCCACCCAGCGCACCCACGAATGCAAAAACAGCACAATATCGTAAACCATAACCTTCCTTTATCTCCTTTTCTCATGATGATTGAGATTGGAGATTAGAGATTGGTCAATCTCCAATCTCCAATCTCCTTCAGCAAAACGCCAATTAATGACCTTAAACAGCTTCTCTTCACCAAAGGGGATTTTATGCCGCAATCAGGGTTATATCAAGCAAAGGCATAGGGGCGATTGTATACTCAAGAGAACAGCAGTTAGAAACTGCACCAACGGTTGCGAAGTCGGCCTACGCCGACTAAAAACGGCCGTTTCCAGTCCACGCAGGTGGACTTTGCATCTGTAGCCGCGAATTCTATTCGCCAGGCTACACCAACAGTTGCAAAGTCGGCCTACGCCGACTAAAAACGGCCGTTTCCAGTCCACGCAGGTG
>CAZPEJ010000479.1:0-4374 GCA_964585465.1 uncultured Ardenticatenaceae bacterium | reverse complement strand
TCCAGTCCACGCAGGTGGACTTTGCCTCTGTTGCCGCGAATTCTATTCGCCAGGCTATTCGCCAGGCTTATTGTGTATGACGTATTGCGTAAGGTGTGAGGAGCAAGAGGCGAAGAGCGAATCTGGAGCCTGAAACTCGAAACTCAAAACTCAAAACCCTCCCTCCCATATGCCTTTCGGCATAGTAGGAATATATCGGACGGGGCTGTAGGATTTGACGGCCGTTTTGTATCCTGTAACCATGAAACAGTTATACAAACGGAGGTCAACATGACACAACCTGTCATTCAATTACGAGGGGTAACGGCCGTTTATGCCAACGGTGCCACCCCAACCCAGGCATTACGTGGTGTACAGTTAGACATTCACCCAGGCGAAATTTTTGGCCTGCTGGGGCCAAACGGGGCTGGCAAAACCACCCTTCTCTCCTGCATCGAAGGATTACACCGCCCTGTGCAAGGCCAGGTGACGGTGGATGGGGTGGATGTATTACAAAACCCCCAACTGAGCAAACAAAAATTGGGTATTCAGCTCCAGCGTACCGCCCTGTTTGACGATTTAACCGTCGCCGAATTGGTTGAAGTATACGCCGCGCTGTATCAGGTTTATCTGCGTCGGGAGCAAATAACCAGTTTGTTGCAACGGTTTGATTTGTTGGACAAACAACACACCTATGCCCGTCGCCTGTCGGGGGGGCAGCAACAACGGCTGGTGTTGGTGCTGGCGATTGCCAACAACCCCCAGGTGGTACTGTTAGATGAACCAACCTCCGCCTTGGATCCCCATGCACGGCGGCAGGTGTGGCAACAAATCCGCCAGTTACATGAGGAAGGGCGCACGGTGGTCATCACCACTCACGCCATGGAAGAAGCCGAGGCGTTGTGCGGCCGGGTGGCGATTATTGACCAGGGTCAGGTAATTGCTTGTGACACACCAGCCCGGTTGATTGCTAATCTGGCCTCCCACCCTGTCCTAAAGACGAGTGCCGACCTGCCGCTGGAACAAATACGGCCGTTACCCGGTGTGCGTCAAGTCCGTTATGCCGGGCAGCATGTGGAGGTAGAAACGGCCGATCCCCAAACCACCCTGGTAGCCCTACACGAACTGGCGCGGCAAAACGGCCGAATGATTACCGATGTCATGGTACGCCAGCCCAATCTGGAAGATGTATTTTTGCAACTCACAGGACGCGCCTTAAATTAACGGCTATTAGCTATCAGCTTTCAGCTATCAGCTTTCAGCTATCAGATTCTCGGAGAAAATTCAAATGAAACGGTTTATTATTTTTACAAAAGCACTCTTTTGGTTACATTTGCGGAATCGGATGATTCTGTTTTGGAATATCGCCTTTCCTATTTTATTGCTGTTCCTCTATGGATTTGCTTTTAACAATGGCACTGTGGACAACAGCACCTTTATGACCTGGGTGACACCAGGGGTGATGGTGGTGAATGCGTTATCGTTTGGTCTCATTACCAGTTCGTCAGTCATGATGAATTTGCGCGAAAATGGGGTGTTGCGCCGTTTGCAAGCCACCCCCATGCCCGCCGCACACCTGGTTCTCAGCTACCTGGTGGTAAATGTGGTGTTGGTGTTGTTGCAAAGTGTGTGTATTGTGATAACGGCCGTTCTCCTGTTCGACGCGGCTCTCTCCCTGACTGGTGTTTCCCTGGCGTTACCCATGATGCTGGTGGGTATTATCACCTTCACCGCAATGGGGCAGGTCATTAACAGCGTGGTACCAACGGCGGCCGTTGCCAACATGGTGGGGCAAATTGTCTACTTTGTCCTCATGTTCCTCACCGATATGGTCATCCCGTTGGAAACCCTGCCCGGCCGGGTAGCCCAATTTGCCGCTTACATGCCCTCCTATGCCGTTGTCCAGTTGGTGCGCTCTCCCTTGTTAGGTGGCGAAATGGCTGCTGACATGGGGCAATATGTGGCAATAACGGCCGTTTACACCCTGGTTGCCCTGCTGCTGGCTGCCCGCTTCTTCCGTTGGGAACCGAGGGGGTAGTGAAGAGCGAAGGGCGAAGGGCGAAGAGCGATTTTCGCTTCTCGCTCCTCGCTCCTCACTCCTCACTCCTCGCTCCTCATCAAAATCCCTTTTCATCCGTCTAATCTGTGGTTAAACTCTGCCTAAACCTATGAACAACCTTCCACCTGCCCCTACCAATAGAGAGTACGCCCCAATGCCAGATCGCCTGTTTGGGCGGTGGCTGTTGGTGTGGCACACCATGTACCTCAGTTTGTTGGTCATTGTTTTCACCCTTACCTTGAGGCAAAACCAGGGTGTGTGGGGGCAGGATGAACTCATTTTGCTGGGAATGGTGGCGGTTCAGGTGTTGTTGTATGTGGGGGTGTTTATTCGCCCTGGCCCGGCCGTACTGCCCAAAGAAGTTCTAGCGGTTTATTTTGTGGTCAGCATTGGGTTGTGGATGGTAGAGGCGCAACAATACCCCACCTTCTGGTGGTTATCCGGGGCGTACATTGGGCAAATCGCTGGCATCCTGGCCCCCAAAACGGCCGCTTTTGCCTTCCTCCTTTTCTTTTTTGCCATGTCCTATACCAACAACCCCGAACGGGGCATAAACGGGTTATTGCGAGACATTCAACAAAACTGGATCGAGGTATTTCTCACCCTGGGCAGCTTTTTTGTTCTTTACCTCTACATTTATCACATTGCCAAAACCAGCCATGAGCGTGGTAAACTCATTGCCAGTTTAGAGGCCGCCCAGGAACACCTGGAACGCGCCCGCCAGCAAGAAGCAGAGCTGGCTGTTTTGCAGGAGCGGGAACGGCTGGCGCGTGACCTGCACGATACGCTGGGACACACCCTGGTTGTTTTGTCGGTGCAATTGGAAGCGGTGCAACGGCTGTACCGGGTAGACGCAGAAAAAGCCTCGGCCATGTTAGACACCTTAAAACAGCTCACACGAGACAGCACCGAGTCGCTGCGCCGTTCGTTGACCGGGCTACGTACCCCTGGCCTGGGGGAACAGCCACTGCGCCAGGCGTTGTACACCTTGAGCCTGGAAACCAGCCAGCGAACCGGGTTGCAGGTGCAGTGTGAGGTGGCAGAAACGGCCGATTCCCTGCACCCGGCCCTGGCAGAAACCATCTGGCGTATCACCCAGGAAGCTTTAACCAATATCGAAAAACATGCCCAGGCGCATCAAGTGACCATTCGCCTCACCGCCCAACCCAACCAGGCCGTCTTGTGGGTGAGTGATGACGGGGTGGGCATAACGGCCGAAACCGAAACCCTACCAGGGCATTATGGCCTTCGGGGCATGAAAGAGCGTATTGTCGGCATGGGGGGCACACTCACCCTGGACAACCACAACGGCACCCATCTTCAGGCCACCTTTCCGCTTTATTAACAAAGGCACCCCTGGTTGACCGACAGATTTAATCGTTGAATGTTTGTGGCAGCGGATAGAAACAGATAAGCGGATAGTCTAGCCGAGAATTATCCGTTTATCCGCTTTCATCCGCTGCCTGTGATGGAAGAAAATGACATTTGTCAGCCAACCAGAAGGCACCCATACGCAGTACACAACCACACCATGACCATTCAAATTTTATTGGTAGAAGATCAAACCTTAATGCGGCAGGGGTTAAAAACCATTTTAGACCTGGAACCGGGGTTGGCCGTCATGGGTGAAGCGGCCGATGGCAAAACGGGCATCCAATTAGCCTTACAACTGCGTCCCGATGTCATTTTGATGGATGTACAAATGCCCATTACCAATGGCGTAGAAGCCACAGCCGCCATTTGTGCTGCCTGGCCCCAGGCCAAAGTGATTATTCTTACCACCTTTGACCGGGATGATTACGTCTTCCAGGGCATTCGTGCCGGGGCAATGGGGTACCTGCTCAAAGATACCCCGGCCGAAAACCTCATCACCACCATTCGCCGCGTCCATGCCGGGGAAGCCTTCATCCAGCCAGAAATCGCCTCGCGTACCCTGCGCGAACTCATTCGCCCCCAACCCACCCTGTTAGAGCCGCTATCGGAACGGGAACGGGAGGTATTGGTGCTGCTGGCACAGGGGGCTTCTAACCGCGAGATAGCGGATAAACTGGTGATCACAGAAGGCACAGTGAAAAACCACGTTTCCAACATTCTGGGCAAATTGCAGGCAGAAAACCGCACCCAGGCCGCTGACCTGGCGCGGCGGTATGGGCTGGCGTGAGGGGGGGAAATGGGACGCGGGTTTTGGGGAAGAGGGGGAAATGGGACGCGGATTGGCGCGGGTGTGACGGATTGGCGCGGGTTTTTTGGGGAACGGGGGGAAATGGGACGCGGATTGACGCGGGTTTTTAGGGGAAGAGGGGGGAATGGGACGCGGATTGACGCGGGTGGGGCGG